>JBHHUI010000495.1:0-3192 GCA_046753805.1 Anaerolineales bacterium | reverse complement strand
CGCCCTGTTCGCCACTGCCATCACGGCCCCCAGCGTGGGGTTGGCGGTTGGTCTTGTGGTCGGCCTCATTCGGGGCGTGATTGCGTTCGCGACTGCCGACGCGAACGCGCCAGGGCTGGCTCTCTCAGTTGGGTTGGGGATCGCGGTTGTGTTCACCAGCGGGGTCGGCTTGGTGTCGCTGCTCCACTACGGGCTGCTCGACGTCGTCAAGCACTACACGCTACGCGTGCTGCTGTGGCGCGCTGGGAGCGTCCCCGGGAATGTCGCCGACTTCCTCGACCACGCTGTCGAATTGATCTTCCTGCGCCGGGTCGGCGACGGCTATATCTTCATCCATCGGCTGCTGCTGGAATACTTCGCGTCGCTCCCAGAGACAGGCTCGCCCCCAGCTGCTTGACTGACACGAACATGCCGGTACAGAGACCTCCAAAATTAGGGATAACCTCGGAGGTCTAGGGTCCGAGTCAGTAGAACTCAAATCGCCCGTTCCTCCTTCAAACCAGCGCGGCGAGTTGATGGTCTTCCAGAAACGCGTGCAGGCGCTGCAGGTCTGCCAGCCGCCACGCGCGCCGGCGCGGACTGGAATTATCGAACAGGACGGTGGCGAGTACACTCACAAACAGCTTGCCGACCACCGCAAGCCTGTAATCGCGCCAGCACTCCGCGAAACTGTATTCTCGAATGCCGCGCGCGAGCAGTTGCGCGTGATAGGTACGCACCAAGCCGTGCTCTGTGGCGCGCCGTTGCTCCGGCGACATGGAG
Source organism: Anaerolineales bacterium (assembly GCA_046753805.1). Classification (GTDB taxonomy): domain Bacteria; phylum Chloroflexota; class Anaerolineae; order Anaerolineales; family JBHHUI01; genus JBHHUI01. The sequence goes on along the minus strand of JBHHUI010000495.1, from coordinate 2,430 downwards.
CCGACCATAAAATAGGTCACGTCAGCCACGCCCCGGCCGCGCCCTACCAGCGACCAGTCGACGACCATGAGCGGCGGCTCATCCGGGCTGCTCCCAAACAGGATATTGTCGGCATAGAAATCGCGGTGAATGCATGTAACGGGCGGCTGCGCCAGTTCGGCGAGGATGACGGGCAGGCGTTCAAATAGACGCCGTCCGGTCTCGAAGTAGGCGCGCGAGATCGAGCGCCCGGCCACGGTCTGCGCAATAGCCCGCGGGTAGCGACGCCACCAGTCCATGTAAGGTGTGTCCGCAAAGTCGGTGCAATCCGGCAGCCACGCCGAGGCGCCCAACGCAGCATTGTTCCACCAGCCGGCATGGAATTCCGCCATGTGCCGGATGACAAGGTCAGCCTGTTCAGGGCTGCAGCCGATAGCCGCGTCCACACTGCGCATGTCGCTCAGGTCCTGCAACAACAGTACGCAGACTCCCGCCTGCTCGTCGATCTTTCCAAAATAGCATTTGGGGATGGGCGCTATTGTTGCGCTTGCGAACTGCTGGTAAAAGAGCACTTCGTGCCGGTTCTCCGTGCTGAAGAACGGGTGCACGGCGGCGCGCAGGGGAGTTATTTTTACGACGATGGAACGCGGTGCGTTGGCGGCGGAGCGCCGGAAATGGAGCCGGCACCGGGCCAGCTGCCCCGAATACGCCACTTCGCCGCCAATACGGATCATCTCGAACCCGATCAGGTCGCCTGGGACAAACTCACCTGCACCGGCCAGAGCAGCGCGCAACCAGGAGAGGGTCACTGCCTCGAGATTTACCGGAGTATTCACGTGTGGTCTATGTTACGGTCGCCAGTGACGCAGCGGGCCGCGACTCGGGTTGTATAGGTAGACGCCCCCCGCCCCATCGCTCACAACCCCGTGAATGCTTGGCCTGAACGCCAGCCGGCCGTCTGTAGATACAAACGGGCCGAGCGAATACAGCATTACTTCGTCTTCCGGTGTGACAATGCCAAGGTAGTTCCGGCGTTCCGCATAGGACACCGCCGTGAACCACACGCGACCCAGGCCGTCTACGGCGATGGCATCCTGTGAGGTGGGCGCGTCCAGCCCCGTCCGCCGGCCCAGGGGGATGTGTCGCCAGACGCCGTCCTTCCATTCGCTGACGCCCCAGACCTGTCGGGCGGACCCGGCAAACTCGACCCACAGCAACCACAAACCGCCGTCGGGCGCGATCGCCACGTCATGCACCGGACCGGGCACGCCGTCACGGCGCGCCAGCGTCTCCCATCGGTCAGAGTCGAGCGTCAGATGGCTCACTCCGCCAGTGGCCCCAACCCAGACCGATCCGTCGGGGGCAACTTTTACAACGTTCGCCGTGTTGCTCACCGGCCCATCCGCTGAGTTGAGCAGCGTCAACCCACCGCCCGGAGCCAGTCTCCCCAGCGCGTGGCCGCCGTCGATGAACCACAGGCGGCCGCTTCCATCCACGGCGCCCTGGCGGGGAAGGATGATGTTGACGTAGGCCTGATCCACGCCGTCGACCAGCAGCAGGCCGTTGATTGGGTTCTGACGCACCCAGACCCGGTCGGTCTCGCCCGCGAACGCGACCTCGACGAAGTCGACCTGCTGCCGGAAACCCACCACGCCAGACCGAGGCGCGAACTGATAGACGGATTCGAGGGCCGCATCCACACACCAGGCCACGTCGCGCTGAAAATTAAAGCGTACGGCTGTACTGCAGCGTGCGGCAGACACTGGCGTGCTCCACACGCCGGCCGGCAGTTCCGCACGAAGTTCATACGCCCGCAACGCACCCACCAGCGCGAACGGCGCCAGCACAGCCGGAACGGCAAACCTGCGGACGGGAATGATCGTCAGCGGCGCGGCCAGCAATAGCAGCAGCAGCCAGCGTCCGGGCCAGCGCGCCGGCTGCTGCGCAAGCACGAATGCTCCCAGAGCCAGCGCGGGCAACCAGGGGGCGAGCTTGACGATGGCCCAGCGCAGGCGCCGGCCGGCGGCGCGCGGGCTTGCGAGTTCCGCCAGTCCATCACGGGGCATGGGCCGCAACAGCGCCGCAAGACCCGGGTGAACGCCGCCAGCGCCGGCGCGAGTTGCGACGGCCATCCCAACAATCGCCGCCAGCGCAATGTAATGCGGCCAGCGCGCGCTTTCGAATGTCGCGCCCGCTATGACGGCAGCGCTCATGAGTAACTGGCTGGCGACCAGCGCGAGGAGCAGCGCCGCAAACGCGCCGCGCTGGATGAGTCCCCGCCGATACCCAACGCGTAGCTGGTTTGCGAAAAGCACGGCTGCGGCGATAGACAAGACTGGCAGCAGGACGAACCAGTACAGCGGTAACCAGAAAGCAAACTTGCTCATGAGCAGTAGTAGTAGGAGTTACGCAGTTCGCTGGTCGAGCCTCGCGCTGAGCGCGAGACGAAGC
>JBHHUI010000494.1:0-3211 GCA_046753805.1 Anaerolineales bacterium | reverse complement strand
CTCTTACAGCGCCTTGTAACTGCTCGGTCATCTCGGCGTAGCGGTTCTCGAAGGTCGTGCTGACCGAAGAAGGGATGCTCACTACGTCTATGCCAGCCAGCGGCGAAAGATCGGCCTCCGGTCCGGCAGATGTAACGATGCCGGTTTTGCAGCCCAGTGCGTGCGCCATCGCTCCGGCAAACGACACCGTCCCGCCCAAGTACCGGCGACCGGAGGCGTCTAAATCTTGCGTTATATGCCCTACGAGCAGGTAATCTAATGGGGAAACAGAGGGCGGCCGCGCTTGCACGCGCGGATTATACCGTATCGCGTGAAGCGTGATACCGGCGCCGGTATTCACGCTTCATGTTTCACGGCTCTTATTCTGATTGTGGATTTGGGATAATTGTAACTTTGCGCCGATTGCCTTCGCCCACACTTTCGGTGCGTACGTCGTCATTGTCGCGCAGCGCCAGGTGGACGATACGCCGTTCGTTGGCGGGCATCGGTTCTAGCGAAACCGTCTGGCCGCGCATGACTGCCTGTTGCGCCATCTGCTGGGCGAGACGGTTGAGTTGCATCTCGCGCCGGCTGCGAAATCCTTCCACGTCCACCACCAGGTTTACTTGCCGATCGAGCTGGCGAGTGACGATGACGCGCACCAGGTACTGGAGCGCCCGTAGTGTCTCGCCGCGTCGCCCGATCAGCAATCCCAGGTCTTGCCCCTGCACATCAAGCAGAATGGGGGGTTGGCGGCCGGAATCGTCTGCCTCGGCGTAGCCGGTGTGCACAGTGGCCTCTATCTGCATACGCTCCAGAATTTCTTCTAGCACCTCGCGCGCAAAGGCCATTTCGAGCGGCTCTTCGTCCCGAACGAGGACGCGCACACGCGCCTCGCGCCCGGCGTCCGGGTCGCCGGTGTCTAAGACTTCGACGTCTAACTGATCCGCTGATACATGGAGTTCGGCCTCGGCGCGTGCGACGGCCTCGTCCACATCGGGGGCAATAATCTCAAGGCTGGTGCGTCGGTTGTTCATCGTTTCTTTGTGCCGGCCTTCGCCTGGCGGGCGCGGATTTGCTGGTTTTTCTTCCGCCGGCGCTTGCCTTTGCTTATGGGCGCCTTGCTGCCATCCTTCTTGGCGCCATCAGATTGCGGGGCTTTCGCAGCGGGCTCAGGCTTCGTGGGGGCGCTGATTTTTTTTTGCTTGCCGGCGGTTGCGCTTGCCGTCGCCGGTGCGAACTGCGGCATCGGGATTTCGAACGCGCCGAGGATCGAGGTGGTTTTCCACTCCAGGCGTTCGCGGTTGATCAGTCCGAACTGGAGGATGCTGACGATGTTCGCTGTTATGAAATAGATGGACAGGCCGGAAGCAAACTGCAACGCGAAGAAGCCGAACATCAGCGGCATCATGGTCGTCATCGAGCGCTGCATTTGCGCCGACTGATCCTGACCGCTACCCTGGCTGGGCGGCATCATTACCTTCTGCTGCAAGACCGTCGTCAGTACCACGATGATGGGGAGGATGGGAATGCCCCATGGCAGAAAATCGAGATAAAGCCGGTCGGGCTGGCTCAGGTCCATCCACAGCAGATGGCTCTGCACCGGGATCAGGCTGGCCAGATTGGGGAACCAGTTCGCATACACGGCGTTGTGTAAATCCATCATCTGCAGCGGCGTCGCCGGGATGGCGCGCAGGATGGACTGGTACATTCCGATCAGTACTGGGAACTGGATCAGCGTAGGCAGACACCCGCCCAGCATCGCGGTCGGGTTGTACCCAATCTTCTGCAGCTCCTGCTGCATTTTCTCGGGCTGCTTCTTGTATTTGTCCTGGATTTCTTTGATCTTGGGCTGCAGTTCCTGCATGCGCGCCTGCGACTTCTGTTGCCGGAACGTGAGCGGGACGAGCAGCAGTCGCACGCCGACCGTGAGCAAAATAAGCGCGATGGTGAAGTTATTTCCCAGCCACGTGTAGATCAGCAGTAGGACGTTTGTAAACGGAAAGATGACGACTTCGTTCCACATAAAATGCGTTACCTGTCGGGGTTATACTGCCACGCCAGCGAGCCGGTCTCCTGATTATACGCGTAAACAAGCTGGGTGCCGTTTAAGGCAACGATCAGCACCAGGTCGTCGACCAATATTGGATTCGCAAGCAGCCGCTCGCCCGTTTCCGGATCGATTTCAACCTGCCAGTTGATGGCGCCGGTGGCGCTATCGAGGCTGTAAACGAACCCGCCTTCGGTGTTGACGAACACGCTTCCGCCAGCCAGAGCCGGCGCGGCGCGCACGGCGCTGTCGACTTCAGCCTGCCAGACCACCTCGCCTGTTTCAGCATCGACGGCGTAGACGCTATTCTGCAGGTCGCCGAAGTACGCAGTTCCGTCGGAGACAACCGGGCTGCTCCACACCCAGTTGTCGGTGCCGAGTTTCCATTTTACCCGGCCGCTGGCCGCGTCCAGTGCGTACACGTTGCTGCTAAGAGAACCAAGGTAGAGCGTGCCATCGACCAGCGTCGGTGTGGACGCCAGCGCGCCCTCAAATTCCTGTTGCCACTGTTCCGAACCATTTTCAAGGTCCAGGGCATAGAGTTTGTGGTCCATACCAGGTTGGTAGAGGACCTCGCCATCGGAGGCGGGCGGGGCCCATAATGCTTCCCCGGCTGTGAACTGCCAGGCTTCCTCTCCGGTTTCAGCATTGAGCGCGTGGAGCGTGTTGCCGGCCACGAGCAGCACGTGCTGGCCCGCAGCGCTGGTCGCCGACGGCGCCGTGGTGGTGCGTAAAGGCTCGCTGTCAAACTGCCACTGGGGGACGCCCTGTGGATTCAGTGCATAGGCAGTCTGGTGAAACGAACTGACGACAATCAAATCCGGCAGGATAGTCGGAAGGTTGTAGAACTGTGTGGCGTCGCGGTCGGCCTCCGCCGGAAATTGCCATTGCTGTGTGCCCGTTTCGCCGTCCACGGCATAGACCGCGACGCCGTCCGCGATGTACAGCGTGCCGTCGGCCGCCGACATATTCGGCCATGAAGTGCCCAGCGTCCGTCCGCCGCACGCGCTCACGATGAGCGCGCCGATAAGAACGAACGCGAGACGCCAATAAACTCTGGTTTGCAATCGTGCTCCTGGTTAGCGTTCGAGGATTTCGCCGTCTGTGCGCCCGTGGCTGAACGGACGCAGCGTCGACCAGTTTTCAGGAACCGGGACGTATCCGCCGTGCGAGAACGGGTTG
>JBHHUI010000493.1:0-3214 GCA_046753805.1 Anaerolineales bacterium | reverse complement strand
CGTAAAACCGGACAGATTCTTTGATGCTCAAGTGCCAGTCACCTTTCGGCCACGTGAAATGCACCTGGTAGCGAGCGACGAGGAGGAAGCTGTGAAGTGTGCGGAGCGCGGCTACATGGCAAGCAGTCGATCCAGATCGCCATGCACTTCCATGCCGGCGTTGCGCCCGGCGCCTTCAAAGAGCACTTCCCCGTCCATGGTACACAGCCGGGCAGTAACCATCGCTTGCATGGTCTCATTGACGCGCCGGTGCATTTCCGTGCGCGTCGGGGCGTGCAACAGCCCGCCGGAGGCGCGTTGCGCTCTTATCTCAAGCCGGTAACGCTGATCCGCAAGCGCCCACCGGAGGCAGTCGTCTTCGACTTCGAGTCGCGTTTCTTTGGCGCCGGTGTACGTCGCAAAGCGATAGAGCTTGCCGGTATGCCACAGGCCCACGATGAAGCCCCGATACGCGCTCTGCCCCCAGGGTACTACCGCCGCAGAGGCAGTCAGGCTTGTGCCGGGCGCGTCAAAGTGGTTCGTCTGCATCCAGATATAGGCCGAGGGAAATGACTTGCCCCAATCTTTTTCAATATACCCGCGCCCATCTGAAAAATCGATCTGGCTGTCGTCTATTTCGAGCGTGCCGCGCAACTCGTGGTCGAGACTGACGACGCCGTGATAGGTTTCCATGAAGGGCAACCACCCGTACCAGCCCATGATGCCGGGAGACGCCATGGTGACAGGCCACGGTTTTGTATCGATAAAGCGGACCGTGCCGACGATCGTCCGTTCCGGGGTGGCGATGTCAAGCGCGACGTAATCCGATGTGAAGCGGTTAGGCCCAATGCGGACGTCGAAGCGGTCGCGCGCGGCCCAGAACTTGCGCATGGGGTAGGAATGGTACGTGGCGTGTCCCGTGAGACCATCGAGCACCTGCACAAAAGCGTGCTCTTCGGACGGATTGGCGCTGAGAAACACGCCGGGGATGATCGCGAACCGATACTCCTCGGCTGCATTCACCAGCTTGTAATACCAGCCTTCGAAGAAAGGCGGTTGTTTCCCGAACCCGTGGAACCGTTCGGGGTGCAGCGCAGCTTGAATATAATCGAACACGCGCGCGGCGCTATCCGTACACGGCCATGAATTCGCGCATGCAGTCGCGCAAAGCGCGGACGCCGTCGAGCGTCATCGCATTGTAAATGGAAGCGCGCAGGCCGCCAACCGAACGGTGCCCCTTAAGTTGGTGCAGGTCGTGCGCGAGCGCCTGCCGGAGAAATTCGGCCTCCAGTTCTTCGTTCGCGAGGCGAAAGGTCACATTCATGAGCGAGCGGCTGCTGGGGTTGGCGTGGCCGCGATAGAACCCGCCGCTTTCGTCGATCAATTCGTAAAGCAGGTTGGCCTTCTTAATGTTGAGATGCTGCATTTCTTTCAGGCCGCCGATGGTGTCGCGCAACCAGCGCGTGACCAGCATCACCACATAGACCGCAAATACCGGCGGGGTGTTATAACCGGACTGCTTGTTGACATGCGTGCGGTAATCCAACATCACCGGCAGCCCGGCGGGGATGCGCTCCAGCAGGTCGTCGCGGATGATGACGATGGTCACACCAGCCGGACCCACATTCTTTTGCGCGCCCGCATAAATCAGGCCATAGCGCGTAATGTCGATGGGACGTGAGAGAAAGTCTGACGAAGCATCGCACACCAGCACGCCCTGATCGAGCCACGGCTCCTCGCGCCACTCCACCCCCTGAATCGTCTCGTTCGAGGTGAAATGCACATACGCAGCATACGGATCGAGCTCCATCTCGGCGCGAATGGGCACGCGCGTATAGTCCTCTGCGCCCCCGTCCCAGGCCGGCCGCGCTGCGCCCTGTTTGCGCGCTTCGGCCAGCGCCTTGTTGCCCCAGACTCCCGTGACGATGTAATCTGCAACATTGGATTCGCCGCCCATCAGATTCATTGGGACCATGGAGAACTGCGTTGTCGCGCCGCCCTGCAAAAACAACACGTGGTAGTCGTCCGGCACCTCAAGCAGTTGCCGCAAGTTCGCGACAGCCTCCGTGTAGATGTCGTCGTAGGTCTTGGAGCGGTGGCTGATCTCCAGCACCGATGCGCCCACGCCCGGCAGCGCCAGCAGATTGGATTGGATTTCTTCTAATACCGGTACCGGCAGCGTGCTCGGCCCGGCCGAAAAATTGTGAACGCGTTTGTGCATCCGCCAGTGAGTCTCCCACAGGTTCAAGATTCGGAGCCGTATTTTATCATTGCAGCTAAGCGGGCGGATTACGCGCTCAGGAATTGACGGATCGTCTCGCCCACGCGAAACGCGCGCATGTACGCCGCCGCATTCTCGGATGTAAAGGGCCGTGGCTCGGAAACGAAGCGGTGTAAAGCGTTAGCCGTGGTCACGTTGCTCACGGCCAGCAGTTCGAGCAGGCTGCGCGTGACGGGCGGCGCGGGCAGCAGCGCCTCCATGAGCGTGACCACCAGCCGCAGCGCCGGCAGCGGGAATCGCACCAGCAGCCGGCGTGCGCCGAGCGCAGCCAGCGTGCGGCGCTCGATTTCTTCTAACGTGAGAACCTCCGGGCCGCCGAGTTCGTAGTCGCCGCCGATCGTCCCGGAGTCCTCCAGCGCCCCGGCGACGGCGGTCGCCACATCTTCTACCCATACGGGTTGGAAACGGGCGTTCTCGTCGCCCACGATCGGAAAGATGATCGGCGTCAGCGGGACAAGGCGCGCAAAGGTGTTGGCGAATTCGTCCTGCGGTCCCCAGATGACGGAAGGCCGGAAGGCGGTCCAATCCAAACCCGACTGCGCCACGAAATCCTGAGCTTTACCTTTGGAGGCCAGGAACCGGTATGGAAGGCTCGCGTCGGCGCCAAGCTGGCACATGTTCACAAAGCGCTTCACACCCGCCATTTTCGCCGCGGCCACGATGTTGACGGTACCCTGATAGTTGATTTCTTCGTACTTGCGGCTGCCTCTCTCGATGGCGATCGCGACCGTGTGCACTACGGCGTCTGCGCCCGCCAGCGCCGACGGCAAGGTCTCCGGGCGCGTCACATCCGCCGTAACACATTCCACGTCGAGGCCGCGCAGACGGCCCTCATTCTCCGCCCGCGCTGCATCGCGCACCATGGCGCGCACGCGCCGTCCGTCCTGCACGAGACGCCGTACAATGTGACTTCCAACGTATCCTGAACCGCCTGAAACGAGGATCATGTGCTAC
>JBHHUI010000492.1:0-3215 GCA_046753805.1 Anaerolineales bacterium | reverse complement strand
CAGGCGCTGGCGGGTGAGGATCAGGCAAGTCGGGCCGCGCCGGTTCTGTAGCGCCACGCGCCAGGCCTCCGTCACTTCATTGGCGTCGCACGGTCGAATGCAAAGCAGGTTCGGTACCGCGCGCAACGCGGCCAGGTGCTCCACAGCCTGATGTGTGGGGCCATCCTCGCCCAGCCCGATGCTGTCGTGCGTGTATATGATGATCGGGGCAAAGCCCGACAAGGCGGCCAGCCGCAGCGGTGGGCGCATGTAGTCGTAAAAGACAAGAAATGTGCCGCCATAGGGGATCAGCCCGCCGTGTGCGGCCATGCCGTTGAGAATAGAGCCCATGGCGTGTTCGCGCACGCCGAAGCGCAGGTTGCGTCCACCATAGTTGTCAGCCTGAAAGTCGGCGGCGCCGGCGATGAGCGTCTTGTTAGAGGGAGCCAGGTCTGCCGAGCCGCCGATCAGTTCCGGCACGATGGGCGCGAGCGCGTTGATGACAGCGCCGGAGGCGTTGCGCGTCGCCTGGCCTTTCGGGTCCGGTTTGAAAATCGGCAGGCTGTCTTCCCACCCAGTCGGCAGTTCGCCAGCCATGACGCGCTCGTACTCGGCGGCCTCGGTGGGATACTTTTTGGCATAGGTTTGGAAGCGCTCGTTCCAACTGGCTACGCGCCGGGCCCCGGCTTCGACCGCGCCCCGCATGTGCTCGGCCACATCGCCCGGAATGAGGAAGCGCGCGTCGTCCGGCCAACCCAGGTTGCGCTTGGCGGCTGCAAGTTCTTCTTCGCCGAGCGGTTCGCCGTGGGCTTTGGAGGTGTTCTGTTTGTGGGGCGCGCCGAACCCGATAATATTGCGCACGGCAATGAGCGATGGCCGCGCGGTTTCAATACGGGCACGCTGCAGGGCAGCCTCAATCGCGGACAGGTCATTTCCATCTTCGACAGCCTCGGTGTGCCACCCGTAGGCCTCAAAGCGCGCCGTACGGTTCTCGGTAAACGCGAGCTCGGTCGAGCCGTCGATGGAGATGTGGTTGTCGTCGTAAAGGTAGATCAGCTTGCCGAGGCGCAGATGCCCGGCCAACGAGGCGGCTTCCGAGGCGACGCCTTCCATCAGGTCGCCGTCGGTCACGATGGCGTACGTGTAATGATCGACAATGGGCGGCGAGTCCGGCCGATTGAAGCGCGCCGCCAGATGCGCCTCGGCCATTGCCATCCCGACGCCGTTGGCGAAGCCCTGCCCGAGCGGGCCGGTGGTGGTCTCTACCCCGGGGGTGAGATGCGCTTCCGGGTGGCCGGGGGTCTGGCTGCCCCACTGGCGGAATTTAATCAGTTCCTCTAGCGGCAGGTCGTAGCCGGTCAGGTGCAGCAGCGCGTACAACAGCATTGAGCCGTGACCGCCCGACAGCACAAAGCGGTCGCGGTTGGGCCAGTCCGGCTGTGCAGGACTGTGCTGCAGGAAGCGCGTCCACAGCACATAAGCCATGGGCGCTGCGCCCATCGGCAAGCCCGGATGGCCGGAATTCGCCTGCTGCACGGCGTCGGCCGCCAGGAAGCGGATCGTGTTGATGCTGAGTTGGTGGATGTCGCTGGTGAGTGTCATGGAGAATGGAATCCGCCACGAGCGAGTCTCTTGAAGACAAGCTACCTTAACCACCAAGACACAAAGGTACGAAGATACACTTAATGGAAACTTCGTGTCTTTGTGACTTCGTGGTGAATACCCTTCTGCATTATACCTGTCGCGCTAGCTGCGCTCGGCGTGCACCCGTTTGAGTCGCGCGATGACGGGCCGTCTCACAAGACGGCCGCCGCGTTCGACGTACCAGCCATCATTGATGTACTCCGGCGGCTTGTGCCCGATGCGCTCGTCCACGGCAATGCACCATGGCATCATTGCCTGCAGCGGGGTCTGCGTCTCGATGAAGTCGAACATTTCCACCATCTGATCGGCGTGCGCGTCGTCATTGGGCAGGCGCGGATGATTCCTCATTGAGGTGGACTCCGGCGTGAAAACGCCGCCCTCGGTAGACATGATCACCGGATCGCGGATGCCGAGGAAATGCTGCAGTGCGCGCAGCGGCACTTCGTACCCACGCAGGCACATGTCCCACGCCGCACCGCCCTGCGCGAACGGATCGAAGCCCACCGGCACGTCGTAGGTTGCAATGTGTACGGCAAGCCACGCGCCGCGCCGGAACAGCTCGCGCGTGCGGTGACGGTGGTTGCGGGCGAGGAACTCAAACGACTTGTTGTAGAACTGCACCGACGAGAGTTGCGGATGCGCGTTGTGGCGCCAGTCGGTTGGCGCCAGCGCCGGGTACGCCGGGCGCACGCCGCGCCGCAGGGCCTCTTCGGCCTCGTTGAGCCAATTCTCATTGATAATGCGGATCACCTGCCGGTTCTGGAAGGCAAGCCGGTCGCGCCACGGGCCGCTCCATTCCCAGGTCAGGTTCGGCTCGTTGCCGATCTCCGCCCAGACGACGCCTTCGCGGGCATAGGCCTCCATTTTTCGGAAGTAGTTCTCGGCCAGTCCGTTTGGATATTGCTCGGCCTGCTGGTAGCGAATCACCGGGGTGATACCGGCGTCGCGCAGCGCGAGCACCCAGCGGAAGCAGGAGCCCTCGCCGAGATCGTCTCCGCCGTTGTCGCACTGTTTGTACCAACGGATGCCCATCGCTGTGAGCTCGCGGATCCAGAAATCCCACAGGCGTCGCGGCGGCACGCCGTAGCCGGCCGAGCCGTGCACGCCCCAGGCGCGCCCGTCGGCCTTCCGTTCGGGCTGGCGCGGCTTGCTGGCCTCGACGGCGGCGCGCGCCAGTTCCGCGCGCGGCAGCGTCAGGGCGTGTGTCACGGCTGTCAGCCGGTCGATGCTCAACCCGGAAAGCTGCAGGATGGGCGCGCCGGTATAGATCGCGTTGCGGTCGGCGTAAATATGTTCCAATCCGACGACCGTGATCCAGTCCGTGAACACTTCGTCAAATCCGGCGGCGGCGACGATGAAGGCGTTGATGACGTCCTGGTGGGAGTAGTCGGGCGCCGGCGGGCGGGGCGCTGTTTGCGGCTCGGGTTCCGGCTGAACGGGGACTGGTTCCGGTTGCGGCGTTGGGGTTGCCGGCCCCTCGTCCGGGCTTCCGGCCCCGATGGGCGTGACGGGCCGCCACCGAAGGCCGGCAAAGGCCACCGGCAGCGGCGGGTCAGCGTCGCTGAAATCCACCGCGTTCACGCGACCGCAGG
>JBHHUI010000491.1:0-3215 GCA_046753805.1 Anaerolineales bacterium | reverse complement strand
CGGAACACGGGGGTTGAAAACAACGCCCGCTACTGGCGCAACAACCCGAATGCGCCCCATCGCTTCCGCTTTCAGATTATGGGCCGAGACGAGGCATGCGAAGTAGGCCTGGAGCCGATGGCGGCGAATGTCTACCGCGTCTACACGTCAGATTCCCCTGACGGCTACGTGACCGTGTCGGTCGAGGAAGAGGAGGAAAACGGCCTGGTATTAACGGCGGACGGCCACCGGCAGCGGGTCGTCCTGGGGGTACGCGACGATGAGTGGTGGGTACACACGCGCGCCGGAGTCGTTGCACTGCGGTTGCTGCCCCGCCTGGCAGCCCCCCAACCCTCGGCGGAGGCGGGAGGCTCGCTGCGCGCCCCCATGCCGGGCGTCGTGCTACAGGTGCTCGTGGAAGTGGGCCAGCGTGTCTCGAAAGGCCAGCCCCTGATGAAACTGGAAGCGATGAAGATGGAGCACACGATTCGGGGGGCTGCAGATGGGATTGTGGAGACTATCCACTACACATCCGGCGAACAAGTGGCAGCGGGGGCGCAGTTGCTGCGCATTCGCCACTCTGCCGGGTTGTTGGACAAGCCGCATGATCGACAGTGAAGTAACGCTCTTGCCACAGCCAGACTCCCCGACCAGGCCCAACACCTCGCCGCGCCGCACGCTCAAGTCGACGCCGTCCACGGCTTTGACGATGCCTTCGTCGGTGAAGAAATGCGTTCTGAGGTTTCTGAGTTCCAGAGGTTGATCCATAACGCACGTTCGTATTGGCTGCTCCGACGTGAGATTGATTTCTCAGTTGGATGAACTGAGATGCTCCAGAACTCTGAAGCCGATAACGTCAGTCGAGGTCGTGTTGAAAAGCAGATCCAATCCACCAAGCCCACGGTTGGCAAGGACAATGACCCCGGCATGCGTAGCCTTTACAAAGCCCGTAAAGGCCCGATATCCGCCCGTCGCCCCATGGTGCCAGTGAACTTGATGCCCCCCAGCGCGAAGCCGACCCACAATCCACCCCAATGCGATACCCTGCTGATAAAAGCTGGTATCTTGCACTTTCTCGATCAATCCTGAAGCCAACCTTCGCAGGCGTCCTTGCTGGGGGAAAGTTCCAATTTGTGTAATGTGACTGGCTAGCAGCGCGTCCGTCAAGGCTGCTTGAGAACTCCCCAGATTCGCCGCAAGAAACTTCAGCATGTCATCTGCCGTTGAGCGTAAGGCCCCAGCACCTGCAAAGGCGGGCAAGTCCCAATTGAGGCCCGGCTTGCCATTGGCTGCGTGAGGCGGCGAGAGTCGCTCCTTCTGTCCAGGGGTCAACGTGATGCGCGTATCAGGCATGTCCAGCTGGTCGCAAATCCGGCCTACAACTGCTTGTTCGTACGATACGCCTATTCTCTGCGCCAAGATGTGCCCCAGTAGCGCCACCCCGAGGTTAGAGTAGCTTATCTGCTCATTCGATTTCAACGTCCGCTTTGGCTTGTACTGTGAGAGAGCCTTAAGAAGGTCGGTTGTTGTATACGCTGCATATGGATTGCGTCGGTTTTTGCGCATTGATCGAAAGAGATTGGATGGCATTTTAGGCAATCCAGATGTATGCGTAGCAAGCCGAATCAGAGTCATCTCAGGCGGCAGATTGGACAACGCTGGCGCCCGGTCACGAACAGGATCATCCAAATTGAGAAATCCATCTGCCACGCTGATAGACAGGAGTGTGGTGGTAAACACTTTGGTTATCGAGCCAATCTCGAACAGGCTATCTCCGCGTGGAGGCTCCACGCTTGCATCGTTTTTTCTGCCATAGCCAAAGACTGAACAGTGATCGCGTTGGATCACCCCCACAACCAGGCCGGAATTCTTTCGATGGTTGCGTGAGGAGTCTACAATGTTGTCAATCACTTCTCTCAAGGCATTTTCTCCAGTAGAAAGTGTGTTTGGCATGGTTCAGAAATGATACACCCTCGCGCTTACGCCTCGTGCAGCCGGCCGCTTTCGAACACCGGGGCGTAAGACTACGACCTTTCCGGGCGTCAGTACGCTAGAGGTCATCCCTACCTTGACAAAGTCACCTTCATGTTGACACGAGCAGTATTCGCGGGGCTTTGGGGATGAACACCAGGGATAGCTATCCCCAAATCCCCTGATCCCCGCGCATTGTGACATTGTCGAACTAAATGTGGTTCGCAAACATTGACGGACGGGCGCGCGATTCCTTAAAACACCGTGCCATGTGAAAGATTAAGCCTGAGATATGTCGGAGTCTCTTTCAAATGGCGCGCCCTTTCCTCGCGCCGATAAACGAACCTCGGGCGAACGCTGGCAGAACGCCCTGCCCGCTCCCGTTGCATTCGTCCTGTCGGGTGGCGCCAGCCTGGGTGCTATTCAGGTGGGCATGTTGCGGGCGCTGGCGGATATCGGGCTGGCGCCGGATCTGATTGTTGGCGTATCCGTGGGGGCGCTGAATGCGGGGGCCATTGCCGGACACGGCTTGTGGCGCGGCGTCGAAGTGCTGGAGGAGATCTGGACACCGCTCACGCGCCAGGATATCTTCCCCGGCGGTCTATTCTCACAAACGCGTCAATTTGTAAAGACTCGGCTCAGCCTCTTTCCACCGGATGGCATCGCAGCCGTCATTGCGCGCGCCCTGCCGGTTGCCCATTTTGAGCAACTGGCGTTGCCGCTGGGCGTCGTAGCCACGGAGTTAAGCACCCATCAGCGCCGACTATTCGAACACGGAGAACTCGCGCCGGCCTTGCTGGCCAGCACCGCAATCCCCGGCATCTTTCCGCCGGTGAAAATCAACACCACGCGTTATGTGGATGGCGGTTTGGTGGCCACTGTTCCCATTCGCGCCGCACTCGACATGGGCGCCAATTCGATCGTGGTGCTGGACGCCGGCAGCACCTGCGCGCCCGAGCCGCCTCGCCACATAGCAGACCTGCTGATCTCCACACTACACGCTGCTTTCCGGCAGCGCGTGCGCGCCGAGGCGCCGATGATAGCGGACATTCGCCCGGTGCTGTATCTATCGAGTCCGTGCCCGATCACGCGTTCGCCTTATGATTTCCGCGGCACGCCGGCGCTCATCGAGGCGGCAGCCCAGACCGCACGAGACTTCCTGGAGCACTGTCCGATTCCGAGGCGTGGAGAAATGTGCGGCGGCCCCCACTTTCATCATGCTGACGCACAGCTTGCCATCGCCAGTCGGGGTTGAGTCCGCCCAT
>JBHHUI010000490.1:0-3232 GCA_046753805.1 Anaerolineales bacterium | reverse complement strand
CTTTGCACGGCGCGGCCTAAGCCGCGCCGCGGGTCTGCGACAGGCGCTGGCGGGCGGCGAGCGTGGTGATCTGCGCCGCCAGCATGTGGAACAGCTTGGAAAAAGGCAGATAGCCGATGAGCATAAACCCGCCCCCTCCGTGGAGCACATACAGCAACCGGTAAGCGCGGGTGGGGTCGCCCGGCGTCAACGCGGCCACGGCCTGGCCGAATGCGGAGCCGACTGGATAGGTTGCCGCCTCCGACCACCCCAGCGGCGCCAGGTTCACCCCCTCCAGCAGGAAGCCCAGCACAACCACGGCCCAGAACAGCACCAGCACCACGCTGTCGGCGGGCAGCGAGATGGCGTGAACGCTGGGGAACACAAAGCGTTTTACCACGGCGATGGAAAGCCCGGCCAGCAGCAACCCTCCGGCTATGTCCATGGCCAGCGCGGGTTGGAAGAATAGCTCGAGCAGCGAATTCAACACGCCGAGCAGCAGAATAATGAACGACCAGGTCGTCAGCATGAGCATCACGCCGCGTAGTTTGCTGCGGGCAAACACGCGGCGCGCGAACAAACAATCAATGGAAAAGGGCTGCACAATTACAAGCCATATGGCCCCTATTAGCCCTTTCCCTTCCAATGGCCCACTTTTCTTGTCCGTGCCGCTCAGCCAGAGTGAAATGCGGCTGAGCGTGCCCAACGTGAATATCAGCAGCGCCGCCCAGCCGAGCGAACTGAAAAGCCAGCGCCATTGCGCCGGGATCACGCTGAAGGATTGGAAGATGGTGTGCATCGCTTCTCCATCAATTGTTCAGTGCGCCGGCGTCAATCCAGCGCGCGATCAGTTCGATCTCTTCTTCGGTCAGTCGCAGTCGCCGGTTCGTGGGCATCTGGCGGATGTTCAAATCCTCGCGTGGCGCACGCAACACCTGGATGATCAGGCTGTTCTCGGCGTCCCCCGCCTCGATTGGCGACCCATGCCGCCCCCCGGTGAGCAGGTCGTCGTACGTCGCCAGGCTGAATTTTCCACGTGCGTCGGATGTGGCACGCGCCGCACCTTTCGTTGAGCAGCGGCTCGATGTTGTCGGCAAAGGTGGGCGACTCCACCGCGCCTGCTGACGTCGAGGTGCCCGGCGCGCCAGGCAACGCTGCAACCTCAATGCGGGCGGATCCTACATAGCTGTGGCACTGGTTGCAGAAAGTGTCTGGTTCGTCATGGCAGTCCAGACATTCCTCAACCCCGTACTCAGAGCTGCGCACGTAGAGTGGGTGTTCGGCGCGCCACACCTCCAGCGGTAAATGATAGTCATCCGGCTTATCCAGGCCTTCTGGAACGACGAGCACCAGCGGCCCGCTGCTCTCCTGTGCGGGCTGCGCGACCTGTGCCGTGGCGTACGCCACGGCTGTCAGGCTGGCCAGGATCGCCAGCAGCGAAACGAGCGCCGCCGGCTTGCGAGTGCGGCGGGGGATGGCGGCCAGGGCCGCCGCCAGCGCCAGGATGGCTACCACAGTGGCAAGTGACATGGTTTCCTCCTGCGCCTACCAGTGCATGGGGGCCGCCTCGCCGACGGTGGAGGGGATGAGCGCATTCCCCACCAGGTCATGTACGCCCACCACTTCCGCTTCCAGGCCGTGTTTGGGCAGCACTTTGCGCAGTTGCGCCTTGCAGATGGCGCAGATTGTCGCCAGTGTGTTCGCGCGCGTAGTGCGGAAGGCCTGCGCGCGCATTTTCGAACCGGCCACGCGCAGGTCCATCAATTCGTCGGTAAGCAAGCCGCCTCCGCCAGCGCAACACACCGTCTGCTGGCGGATGGTGTTGGCGGGCATCTCGCGGAAGTCGAGCACGGACGCGCGGAGCAATTCGCGTGGCTCCTCCAGCGGGCCGCCCGCCCGGGCGATGTTGCACGGATCGTGGTACGAGACGGTGCGCGACAGGTTGGCTTCGCGGTCCAACCGGAACGCGCCGCGCCGTAACAGGTCGAGCGTGAACTCGCAGATGTGGATCGGGTGGGGTGTGCGCAGGAAGTCGAGCGGGCCGTTCAGCGTCTTCATGAACATCGCCACGCGCCAGGCGTGGCCGCATTCGCCGAAGACGATATGTTTCACCTGCAGGCGTTTGGCGGCCTCGATGATGCGCGCGTTCAGCCTTTTCATGTTCCGGTAATCCAGGAACAGGCCAAAGTTGGCCGCCTCGTCTGCGTAAGTGCTGGTAGTCCAGCTGATGCCGGCTGCATGGAACACCTTGGCGTAGCCGATCATGGTGTTGGTGTTGACAAAGTTGTCGGCGGAGGGCGGCACCAGGAGCACCTCGGCTCCGGCTTCGTCCACTGGCAGGCGGATGTCCTGGCCGGTGTTGTCCTTGATTTCCTCTTCCAGGAACTCGCAGTTGTCTAGCCAGGCCGGTGCGGGGATGCCGATGTTGTTGCCCGTGCGGTAGGCGTTGTTGATGACCTCGGTGACGTATTTATTGGCCACGCCGATGGAGGCCATGATCTCCCGCGCCGCGATGGTGATCTCTGCCTGGTCGATGCCGTAGGGGCAGAAGACCGAACAGCGCCGGCATTCCGAGCACTGGTAAAAATAGGTGTACCACTCGTCGAGCACGGCTTCGCTAAGCGGCTCTGCGCCCACCAACCGCCCAAAGGCGCGCCCGCCGCGTGTGAAGTACTGCCGGTAGACTTTGCGCAGCAGCTCAGCGCGCGCGTAGGGCATGTTCTTCGGGTCGCCCGTTCCGACGAAGAAGTGACACTTATCCGCACACGCGCCGCAGCGCACGCAAATGTCCAGATACGTCCGCAGCGCGCGCGACTTTTCCAGCAGCTCACCGAACTTGTCTACGGCCTGCTCCTGCCAGTCGTCCGGGCGCGTCTCGGGCAGGCCAAGATTCTTCAGGTGTTCTGGCCGGGCCGGATGGCAGCGATTGTCGACCGAGGCATCGGGCGTCACTGGAGGGAGTTCGAACTTCAGAGGTTTCATGGTTTCGTTACGGATTTCGGATTGCCGATTGTCGAAGATCCCGCTTGCGGGGTGGATTGTTCACTCTGCCTACCAAAATCCATAATCGGCGGCGCCTGCGGCGGGTCCCAGGGGTTGACGTGCAGCCGCCGCCGGCCGTCGTCGGCCTGGTTGCGTGTGGGGCTGAAGAACACGCCCGGCGCGTGCAGCAGCTTCCCATAGGGGAAGTAGGCCACCAGGATCAACACCAGCGCAAAGTGCGCGAGAAAGAGCGGGTGGGCTGGAACGGTTG
>JBHHUI010000489.1:0-3232 GCA_046753805.1 Anaerolineales bacterium | reverse complement strand
CTTAACAAAGGGATGCTGCTGGGCGGCTTTGACGTGATCTACGACTGCGTAGGCAAGGCTGGCACAATCGAAGACGGCCTGCGCTGGACCCGCGCGGGTGGAGCGGTTGTCATTGTGGGCCTCAATCTGGCGCCAATGAAACTCGACCTCAGCCCGGTGTGGTACCAGGAAGTAGACCTGGTTGGGAGCATCAACCACGGTCGCGACACGTGGTTCGGGGAGCAGCGCCACACCTACGATTGGGTGATCCAACTCCTGCGCGAAGGCAAGCTGCGCGCCGACGGGTTGATCACGCACCGGTTCAAGTTCGACGACTACCACAAGGCCATCGACGTTGCCGCCTCCAAGGCCCGCAGCGGCTCGATTAAGGTAGTATTCGACTACACATGAGAATCTTCATCATCGTCACCGCGATTTTCCTGATGCTGGGATTGCTGGTGGTGATGGCGGTCGCGGTGGCGCGCGTGCAGCGGCGCACGAATAACTCGCAAGACAGCCCCCCCGATTGGAACGTCATCGAACCGGCCCAACTCGAAGACGGCACCCCTGTAGCGGCCGAGCTATCGCAGCAGCAAAAAGCGCACCGGGTGCTGGCCGGGCGCGTCTACCGCGACACGCAGGAACAAACGCGCGCCGGCGCCCGAATTGGCTTGCTTGTCCTGCTCACAATTGTGCTGCTTGCGGCGCTTGTGCTCGTGCCGGCCCTGGTCGTGATGCTGGAACAGTAGCGCGCGCCTCGCGGTGAAAGTCTGTGTCCTCGGCGCGACCGGTTTCATCGGCGGCCATATTGCGCGCAAGAGCGTGGCGGCCGGCTGGCAGGTGCGCGCCCTCCGGCGTGACCCCCGCAAGACTGGAAATATCCCCGACCTGGATATCGGCTGGCAAGAGGGCAACCTCGCAGACCGCGCGTCGCTTGTCGCCGCGATGGACGGCTGCGACGTCGTCTTCCATGCCTCGGCGTACTACCCCACCGGCGCGGGCGACGTGGCGCGGCAAGTACGGTATGCGGTGCGCGAAATACGCAACGTGCTCGCCGCAGCTCGCACCGCCGGCGTGGGGCGGGTGGTCTACACCAGCAGCCTGACCACCATCGGACCGCCGGGGGAGCCGGGTCGCCTCGCGGATGAGCGCGACCTGTATCGACCCGGAACGGTTGCCGGTAGTGCATACTACGAGGCGAAATACGCCATGGAGCGCGAAGCGTTGCAGGCTTCAGACTCCGTCCCGGTAGTCGTGCTCAATCCATCGGCTTGCTTCGGCCCCGGCGATGTCAAGCCCAGCACCGGCGGCATACTCATCATGGCGGCGCGCGGCCGGGCGCTGGGGTACATCGACGCCGTCACGAATTTTGTCGACGTGCGCACGGTGGCGCAGGCGCACCTCGCAGCGGCGCAGATCGGGCGGCCGGGCGCGCGCTACCTCGTCGGGGGGCGCAACATGACGGTGCGCGCGGCGCTGGCCGTCGTGGCGCGCGTCGCCCATGTCCGGCCGCCGATGTTTCGAATCCCGAATGCAGCGCTGGCTGCGCTGGTCGCCGTCGCCCGCTGGGCGCCACAACTCGGCCTGCCGGTCAATCATTTGCAGGCCATCCCGCACTGGCAGGCGCTCTCGTGTGAGAAGGCTAATCGGGAATTTGGGCTTGAGCATCCGCCGTTTGAAGTCACCGTTAAGGATGCTTTGGACTGGTTTCGCGCTCACGGACGCCTCTGAAATTGTGGTATCATCGCCGCGTTCAGCAACCGGTTCAGCACCCATGATCGAACCCGAAAAGATCACCATCGTGGAGGGCCCGCCTCCGGTATTTGAAAATGCCCATGAAAGCTGGGCGCTTGCAATTGCCGAAGGGGTGTCGGTCCCGCATTCCGTGCGATGTTTGGTGCGCACGCTGGATGGTCTGGGCCTGGTCGAGCGCTGCCAGGTTGCCTGGGCCGAAGGCCGCGACGTGTACCTTGAGTACCGGGACCGCGACGGTTTTCAGGAACAGGCGCTTATCATGGCCGTGCGCGCGGGCGAGGTGGACGAAGGCGAGGTGCTGCACGTGTGGCTGCGGTTCAGCCGTCCGTTGATGGACGAGGACGATGCGCCGGACGACGATCTGGCCTGAACCAGCGGTTTGTGTCGGCGTGCTTGGTTGCCGGGTCGTGCGCGACCCGGTTTTGTTTTAATCGGAGGCGCGCAGCTGCGCTTCGAAATCTGGCAGCGATATGCGAGACGTCAGGTCAAGCGAAAGCGGCGTCACGGAAACGACACGGTCGTGGAATAGCGCCGTCACGTCCGAACCGGGTTCGCGATAGATGTATTCGACATCGCGGTAGTAGCCTACCGGGCCGCGCTCGTCGAAGGAATTGCGCACCGGCTTCAGCGGGTTGTAGTAGTTCTGCTTGGATTGGCGCGTAACGCGCCAGGGCGTATCTTTGGCGGCCGTGGATGGAACGTCGATTTTCAGGACATCCACGTCGTCCGGCATGGGCATCGTCAGCATGCGCTGCGCGAACAGGTACGTGAAGTGTCCGGCGGCCGTGAAATCTACTTCCTCTGAATGCGTGAGGTGGTGTTCGTGATCGGTTTCCAGCGACACAGCCAGCGCGGGCACGTCGAAGCTCGCGGCTTCCAATGCGGCGCCCACCGTGCCGGATATCGTCGTGCCCCCGCCGACGTTCTCCCCGTAGTTGATGCCGGAAACGACGAGGTCTGGGCGGCGGTCGGTCAATTCGAGCATGGCGTGTTGGACGCACTGCGCCGGCGTGCCGTCCACAGAGTAAAATTCCCAGTGGTCGTCGCCGATGGCGCGCTGCAGGGATTGGATAATGCCGCCGTATGAATACGGCATGCTGCGCCCGCTGCCGGACTGTTGTTCGCGCGGCGCCGAGACGACGATCCATCCTAGCGGCGCGAGCGCCCTTGCAGCTGCGAGTATGCCCGGCGATGCAACGCCGTCGTCGTTGGTTAAGACAATGAGTGGTTCAGACGAATTGTTTGACAATATAGGGCTCCGGTGAGGCGTACGAATCATACCTCATGATCGGGAATTGTTGCCAGACACCGAAGACCTCCGAGGTCTCGCGCAGCGGAGCTCGGAGGTCTCCGCCAAAGGTTTTCGACAACACTTGCACGCACACCGTGTTCGAGTAGGCTTTGACGGCCAGGCTGATGCGGGTAGAATGCGGTTTGATCCTGTTAGGAGTTACGCGGTTGGAAGCCAAAACGCTGGCTGAGTAGGCGTTGAGCCTGT
>JBHHUI010000488.1:0-3233 GCA_046753805.1 Anaerolineales bacterium | reverse complement strand
ATGAACCGTTCTGCGCCAGCCGGATTGGAGCTGGTCGCCAGCCGCGCGACGCCCGCCACCATCACCAGCGAGCCCGGCCCGCCATCCGGCAGAAAATAGTTGCGCGCCGGAAAAGCCTCGCCTTCCTCCGCCAGGAAGCGGTACAAGTAGTAATGGTTCACAAAGCCAACATCAACTTCGCCCGCGCCCACGGCTGCCACCACCGGTGTGTTCTTCTCGTACGCTACGGGATCGTTCGCCAGAATGCCTTGGAGCCACTCGCGCGTGCGCGCTTCACCCCACACATTGCGCATACCCGTGACCATGGTCTGGAATGAGGCGTTGGTCGGCGGCCAGCCAATGCGGCCTTTCCACTGCGGTTCGGTGAAGGCCCAGATATCGCCCGGCAGATCGGCGGGTGAGACTCGTTCGGTGTTGTACACGACCACACGCGCCCGCCCGGAGACGCCCACCCAGAGTCCATTCGGCGAGACAAAGCGGGCATCGATCTGTTGCAGGATTTCATCCGGCAGCGGCGCGAGCAGTCCGGCCGACTCGAGCGCGCCCAACCCGCCGGGGTCCTGAGCAAAGAATACATCAGCCGGGGAATTGTCCCCCTCTTCCAGCACTGTGGCTGCTAGCTCGGACGTGCCGCCATAGCGTACCTCGACGGCGAGTCCGGTATCGGCTTTAAACTGCTCGATGATCGGTCCGACAAGGCTCTCACTGCGACCGGAGTAGATGACAAGGCTGTCGGCCGCTGCGTCGCCGCACGCCGCCAGTAGCAGCGCGCCGATCACCAGCGCCAACCAGGTAAGTTTGTGCCACACAGATATAAACTCCTTTTATTCACTGTCTGAGATTGGCACAATATTATTGATAATATTCTGTTTAATCTAGGGTAGCAGGTTAATTCTATCTTCTCGTGCATGTAACATTATTCTTAACCACGGTTAATCTTGCTGGTAGAATTGGCTGCTGTCAGTTGGGAGTGAGAATCTGGCTTGTCCGAATCATTGACGCCGATCCAGCGCGAATATCTCGCCGATATATACAGACTCCAGTACCCGGACTACAGTCCATCTACTGACCCAGTCTCGACCAATGCGATCGCAGCGCAATTGGAAGTATCGGCGCCGGCAGCCACGAAGATGATCCGCCGGTTGGAGCAGGCCGGATTCGTGCGCCATGAACGCTATCACGGCGTGCGGTTAACAGATTCCGGCGAACGCGCAGCGCTGATTTCGATCCGCAGCCACCGCCTGTTGGAAGCCTTTCTTGTATCTGTCATGCGTTTCGATTGGGAAGAAGTTCACGAGTACGCGCACCGGCTGGAGCCGGCCATCGATGCTCGGTTTGAGGCGCGCATGGACGAGTTGGCCGGTTACCCCAGGCGTTGCCCGCACGGCGATCCGATCCCCTCCCCTGAAGGCAAGATGCCCATTGTCAATGATGTGGCAATCATGGACTGTGCGATCGGTACAACCGGGACGATGCGGCGCATCCGCAACCACACACCGGAGAAATTGCGCTATCTGGGAGAACTCGGCTTGCTACCGGGTGCTCGCATCCGCCTGCTGGGTAAAGCGCCGTTCAATGGGCCGGTGCGCATTCTCACGATGAAAGGCGAGGAGCACGTGCTGGGCGTGGAGTTGGCGCGGGATTTGCTGATCGAGATTGGAGATTGGTAACCGGAGATTTACCATGAAGGACGCGCTTCTCAATTTCTAACCTCCCTCTTCAACCACCACACTCACTGTCTCACTGTCCGCCTCATTCCCGGCTGCGTCAAACGCGCGCGCATAAACCCTGTGCGTACCAACGCCCGTCATCTTCCAGCGCGTCGTGAATGGCGCGACGGTGCTCGCCGTGACCAGCCGGTCGTCGACGTAGATTTCCACGCGTGAGAGCGACAGGTTGTCAGCCGCATTGGGCTGGATGACGATCGATTCGTCCTCAAGTTCGAACACCTCTCCGGGCAGGGGCGCGGTCAGGTTCACCGTCGGCGGCGTGTTGTCCACCGTCACCTGTACCGTGACTTCATCGAAGGCCTGCTCCGCGCGGAGCACCAACAGCTTCACGCTGAATAACCCTTCCAATCCGGTTGTATCCCAGATGTGGAGCACGTTGTCTTCCACCGGCTCATCACGGTCTTCCCCGAGTTGAATCCACTCAGTCGGGTTTAGTCCGGCGCCGAACTGCAATCGGAATGATTCAAAGTCCTCACCGCGCGCGGTGCCTGCGATTGGCACCTGACCGCGCACGTACGTGAACGGCAGCGGTGTCGTCAGGTATGCATCGCCCACCTGCTCCTGCGGCACAAACAGGGTGTCATACTCGGAAGGGGGTTGCGGTATACCGGCCTCGCGCACCCAATCGGCGGCTTCCGGCGGCAATATCTCAAACACGCGCTCATCTACTAGCTCGGGTGGGGTATACACCGTCGCGAGGCGTCCGGTTTCGCGGTTGATCTGAAAGACCTGCCAGATGTTGTCAAGCGCGACCGGCTCGGTTCCCGTCACGAATACCTCATCGACCTGACTGGGACAGTGCTCTGTGGGGAGCAGACCCGATGGATAGCACACGCGCTGTTCTATGATGCCGGGCGGACGGTCCCAGCCGGTCGCAGGCAGGTCGCGCGTGGCATATTTCATCACTGCATGCCAGATGGGGGCAGCCCCGGTCAGGCCCGTCACATTTTCCATCGGAGACGAGTCGCTATTGCCCACCCACACGCCAGCGACAATCTGCGGCGTGAAGCCGAGCGTCCAGTTGTCCACAAAGTCGTTTGTGGTGCCCGTCTTTGCGCCCGCGGGCTGGCCCAGTTCGAGCGGATTCGGGCTGCCGAACGCGCCCACGCGCGCTTCTTCATCCGAAAGCACGTCGGTAATCAGGTAGGCTAGTTCCGGGCTGAGAACGGCCTGCGTTTGCGGTCGAGAAAACTCGCACCGCGAGCGCCCGTTCGGGCCGCATAGTTCCAGCGTTTGGCCGTTAGCGTCGTCAATGCGCAGAATGCTCACCGGGTTCAGCTCGCGAAAGCCGGTGCGCTGTTTCGTGTCCAGCACGGGTTGCCCGGCCATGACGCCGTTATTCGCCATCACGCCGTAGGCATAGGTCATGTCCAGCAGCGACACTTCGCCGCCGCCAAGTGTGAGCGCCAGTCCGTAGAAACTGCTGCCGAGGTCCAATGTGTTGATCCCGAGGCGATGCGCGGTGCGGATGACGCTGTCCACGCCGACCCAACTCATCACCCG
>JBHHUI010000487.1:0-3241 GCA_046753805.1 Anaerolineales bacterium | reverse complement strand
CCTGTCGTCTGATCTCCAAGACGGCAGTCGCGCACTCGCGCGCGTACATAATTTCGCCCTTGGTAACGAACATGAATCCTAAATCGCTCAGTGTTTCTGCAAGGTCGTGTGGGTACTCCAGTGTTCGGAAACCGTCAGCTGCTCTTTTGAGCAGTTCGATTGCCCCGTCCACGTCATTGAGTCGTCCCAAGCAGTAACCTTCATAACGATCTGCTTGATATCGCCGAAGCTGGTCATGCTCGTCGATGAGACCCCGCGCCCGGCGAATCGCCTCTACAGCTTCGGCGTACTCGCCTTGAAGCCGCTGGTTCATGCTGCGCGTGAACAGGGCCTGCACCTGTAATTCGGCCAAACCCGGCGATTCCATCGCCGACTCGAAAACGTCGAGCATGGCCTCGCTTTCGTCGATGCGGCCGGCATCCGACAAAGCTTTTGCGACCCCGACTACGAGGTGCGGCGCATCGCCGAGTAGTTCGGGTGCGGCGGCAAGCTGGTCTCCCCAACCGAGTAACACGTCCAGCCGACCCGAGACGAAGTAGTCGAGTGCTGCGCGGTCCATCCACGCGATGGCGGCGGCATCATTGCCCGCCGCGCGCGCATGGCGCACGGCGCGCTCATACTGGCCCCGGTCGGCGTACCACTGCGCGGCGCGTTCGTGCAGGGCGCGCTGGCGGGCCGGGTCTTGCTCCGCAACTTGCGCGCGCAGGAACTCGATAAATAACTGGTGGTATCGAAAAGATGGACCGTCTTCGGATTCGATGCGGGCTAGAAACAAGTTACGCGCTTCAGCCTGCCTGATCCGTTCTCCAGCGGCGGCAGATTCAAGCAGGTGGGCACAAAGGGCTTCGTCGAATTCGTCTACGACCGCGGTTGCCGTCAGGAATTCCTGAACTTCGATCGGCTGCCGGCGGACCACGTCTTCGGCGAGGAAGGCGTACAAGTGCTGTCCACCCGACTCGAAGGCCGGGATGGAGCCATGCTGCTCCGAGCGCAACGCCATGAGCATGGCGATGATCCAGCCGTCCGCCCGAGTTGTGAGCGTTTGGGCCTGCTCGTCCGATAACTTGAAGTGATAATTGCGTCCAACCAGGTCCTGCAATTCGTTGGGGCGGAAGCGCAATTCTTCCGCTCCCAGCACGTTTAGATCATCACGCACATAGAGCGATGTTGACGGGATGCCGAAATCGCTTCGCCCGGCAATAAAGATGCGCACCTGATCGGGGAGGTTTTCGAGGACTATCTCGATTAATCTGGCAATATCTTCGTTTTCGCCGGCGAGGTGATAGTCGTCAATCATCAACAAGCAAAACTCGTCGACGTGGCGAATCATCTCGTTGATGAGTTCGACGGCGAGGCTGTAGGCATCGACCCGCACACCAGTGGACGCGAGCCTTTGCGCCAGCTCTCGGCCAAAACCGGGAAAGCGTTGTTGGAACGCGACGATCAGGTGCTGGGCAAAAGGCACAAGTGCGACATCCTCGGCAGCAATGCTGTACCAGCACACTGTTGCGTCGGCATCGCCGTCGATATCTGTTGCGAAATCGATGAGCAGCGAGGTCTTGCCGTATCCGGCTGGCGCCGAAATGAAGTTGAGCTTGCGGTGGATGTTCCGCTGCAGGATGTCGATGAGGCGCACACGACGAAGTGTGTCCTTGCGCCGCGTCGGGAGACGCACCTTCGTCAGTGTGACAAGTTTTGCCGCGGTCACCAAAACCCCTGCCTGCTAGCGTGGCCGAATCTTAGATCGATCGCCCATGGTGTTGGTCGATTCGGTAACGAGGGCGACGAATTGTCATTTTGACATTAAATAGGGTCTGTTGGCAAGTACTCCCTGGCCGCTGGCCGCGAACTCCCCCAAACAAAAGACCAGCCGCCCGGCTGGTCTCAACACGGGCTCTTGTACGTCTAGCGGCTAGAAGAGGCCCCAGTCGCCGCCGGCGCCTTCCTCCATCATTTCGGGGTCCCACATCTCGACGCCCATTTCGACGGTTGTCGGGCGGCCGCTGATTTCCTCGGCCTTCTTGCGCGTCGATTCGATCATGGCCGGGCCATAGGGGCAAAAGGGCGTCGTGAGGATCATCGTCACCGTGGTCTTCTCGGGCGTGATCTCGACATCGCGCAATAACCCAAGCTCCACGATATTCATGCCGATCTCGGGGTCGATGATCTCGCGCAACCCTTCGCGCAGGGCTGCGACTTCAGGTTCCTCAGATGAGTAAATTGCGGGCCTTTCGGTCATTCCGTGCTACTCCACAGTCTGTACGAATTGGGGATTGGAAAACTCGAACACGCACTGATCATCGCCGTCCAGCAGACAGGTGGTACGCTCTACCGGCACTTCCAGCACTTCGCTGATTAAGATCTGATCAAACGTGCAAACTTCGGGGTGACTTTTTCCCAGCCGAAAGTAGGGGCAGTTGTGCTCGGTCAGATAGTAGGCATCGCCGGCGGAGTCCCACTCGGCCATGAAACCCTCCTCGCCAAGTAACGCAACGAGAGACGCGATTCTGTCTTCGAAAGACCGCCAGTGTAAATCTGAGACATGATGCGCGGCGCGCTTGCGGGCGATGCGTGTCAGGATATCAGATACAACGCCGGCGGGCAGGGCGCTTTTCATTTCGTCAAGCAGACGCCGTGACAGGCGCGCGTACTTCCGTGGGTTGTGTTGCTCGAGGGCGGTTTCGGTAAGCGAATACAGTAGCTTAGGACGTCCAACGCCGCCCCGCGTTTCAGTTGACTGCACCAACCCCTGCGCCTGTAGCGCAGTCAGGTGGTGTCTCACCGTTACGGGTGATACTTCTGCATGCTCCGCTAACTCATTGACGCTCAAACGGCCGGCTGTGTGCAGCGCTTCGAAGATTACGTCGCGGGTCTTTGTCGTCTTTATCATGGGCTTTCGCTAACCGCGTTGAGTATAACATCACGGCATTGCACTGTCAATATACAAGATAATTATCTGTTTTATTGACGCTTATTGTGAAGACTGGTATAATCGCGCGCAAGGGTAATCCGCACGGCGACGATATATGCTACATGTTAAGGGGACCTGAAATTCAATGACCTCTGTGCTTGAGATACGCGATCTTCATGTCAGTATTGAAGATAAACCAATATTGAAAGGTGTGAACTTACTCGTCAAACAGGGCGAAATCCACGCCCTGATGGGTCCGAACGGAACTGGTAAGAGCACACTGGCCTACGCTCTGATGGGTCATCCGGAGTATAAAGTGACTGAGGGGCA
>JBHHUI010000486.1:0-3261 GCA_046753805.1 Anaerolineales bacterium | reverse complement strand
AGCGGGACACGCGGCCAGCGATGTAAAACGGATTCTGCTGACGCACGCGCACCCAGACCACGTGGGCGCAGTGCCGCAACTCGTCAAAGCCACGGGCGCGGAACTGATCGTCCCTGCGGGCGAGCGCGCTGTGGTCGATGGCGAGGTCCCTATCCCGAAACGGCCGAAAGGCATTTCGCCGCCGGAAACCTTCCTGAAGGATATGAAGGCAGACCGCACGCTCGACGACGGCGATACACTCGCGGAGGTGCTCGGCGGGCTGCAAGCTGTCAACGCGCCGGGGCACACGCCGGGACACACGGCGTACTGGCAGCCGGAGCGGCGCATCCTGTTCTGTGCTGACACGGTCATGAACACGCCCCGCATGCGCTTGCCGATCCGGATCGTGACCGTCGACATGGCGGAAAACATCCGATCGATCGCGAAGTTGGCCGCGCTCGACCCGGAAGTGATCTGCTTCGGGCATGGCAAGCCAGTGACGAGCGATGCGGCGGGCCGACTGCGGGCGTTTGCTGCGAAAGTGGGCGCGAAGCCGGCCGGTTAAACGGCGCTCGGATTTCCGCCGGGCACGGCTCTGGGCTGTGGCGCCAGCGCCGCTCGGTAGCCTTATTGCCCATGGCTCAACTACTGTCAGAACCTCATTCGAGGCCTGGCCCTGCCGCGGAGGTCCACCCCGCGAGACCTCAGGGGCTTTGATGAAGCGGCTGGCCCGCACGCTGCGACGCGCTTTGGCGGAGCTTAAACCGCTTGCCCGCGTGTGCATCCCCGGGTACGATTGTGCGTCGGCCAATGCCCAACAGGCCGAAATGTAATTATGTCTGCCCCGAGAAGTTCCCGCACCAGTAGCGAAAGTACGGCGAGCGCGTTTGCCCGCGAGACTGCCCGCCATGTGGGCGTCGTCCTGCTCGTGGCCCTTATCGTCGCGACGGTGTACTCGTTGTGGACGCCGGCCTCCATCATCCCCGGCGGCGCAGCGCGCGGCATCGCGTTGGCATTGGCAACGGAAGTAGGGCCCGCGACCACCGCCGTTCCCCCGACGGCGACTTCAGAGCCGCGCCCCGTCGTTGGGATTGTATCCGGCCACCTCGGCAATGATGCCGGCGCAGTCTGCCCGGATGGCCTGACTGAGGCCGATATCAACCTGGAAGTAGCGAACCGTGTGCAGGCCAATCTGGAGCAGGCCGGTTTCCAGGTGGACCTGCTCAACGAATTTGACGCACGGCTCAGCGGGTATCGCGCCCGGGCGCTTGTATCTGTGCACGCAGATTCGTGCGACTACATCAACGATGTGGCGACCGGCTATAAGGTGACGGGGTCGCTGGAGAGTCGCGTACCCGAAGAATCGACGCGGCTCGCAGCGTGCCTGATCGATCGCTACGGCGAGCGTACGCAGATGGACTACCACGCCGGCAGCATCACGTTTGACATGACGTATTACCACGCCTACCGCGAGATCGCCCCGGAGACGCCCGCAGCCATCATCGAGGTTGGGTTTCTGAACCTCGACCGCGAAATGCTCGTCAATCATCCTGATCAGGTGGCGCAGGGCATTACTGACGGCATTCTGTGTTACGTCTATCAGGAACCGGTTGGAGGCGGCGCCGACAATTGACTCTGACGGACAAATTCGGCATCAATGCACAGCGCGGTGAGGTAACTTCCGGCGACCTCGACGCGTTCCAGGCGGCCGGTTTCCACGCCGTCCGCTTCCAGTGCGGAGGCGGCCACTCCCCGACGACGGTGCATGCTTACCGCTCTCGCGGCGCGCGCATCCTCCATGCGCGCATTTATGTGGACGACATGAATGTCGTCGCGCGCACGCCCGAGAATTTTGTGGCGGGGCGCATTGCGCACATCAACACCATGATCGAAGCCGGGGTCGGCGTGTTTGAAATCCACGCTCAGCCAAATCGGGCGCGCTACGGTTTCGGATTATCGTGGGAGACTCCGCTTGATTTCGCCGAATGGTTCCTCGTGGCGCTGCGGGGCTTGCAAGCTGCGGTGGGACCCGGCCGGGCGCGGTTCGGCTTCCCGGCATTGTCGCCGGGTCCGGCCGACTTCACACCCGACGCGCAGGCCGGTGGGCGCGCCTATCGCCCGTGGAGCGATGTGGATTTCTTGGAAGTCTGTCGTTCGGCCGTCGAGGCAGCGGATTTTCTGGCTGTCATCACGCCCTGGGATAGCGCCGACTCGATGCGCTCCTACGACCCGGATGACACCGGGGCGGGGGGGCTGCGCT
Source organism: Anaerolineales bacterium (assembly GCA_046753805.1). Taxonomy (GTDB): domain Bacteria; phylum Chloroflexota; class Anaerolineae; order Anaerolineales; family JBHHUI01; genus JBHHUI01. The sequence continues at coordinate 1,022 of JBHHUI010000486.1, read as the reverse complement.
TTGTCCGCCATTACCACGAACGCTTCCCGAACAAGCCGATCGTGGTGTCGCGCTTTTCGAACGAGCGCACAGACCTGGACGACAAAGCGCCGGATTCACCCGTGTGGCGCGAAATCGGGGAGGAATATGCCGAGTTCCTGACACTGTGTGCGCAGTACGAATGGATAGAGGCCGTCTACGGACACACGTTGCGCGACGCGACGCGGTATCCGAACCAGAGCTGGATCGCTCCCGACCAGACGCGGCGGCGCGTGCTGGAGGGCGTCAATACCCGCCCCCGATTGCCGACGCGCGCGCAACTCAGCTTGCGCTGGCCGACCCAGTACCAGCAGGTCAATCAGGTTTACGGGGTGCGCCAGCTTGACTATGCGCGTTACAGCGGCGGTTACTTGCACGGCGGGCATGAGGGCATCGATCTCGCCGCGCCGGACGGCAGCGAAATCTACGCGTGCCTGCGGGGAGTCGTCAGTCGCAGCGAGGCGACCCGTGGGAATGCGCCGAACGGGTACGGTAATTACGGCGAGGTCATCAGTATCGCCAGCGACGTGCCCGGCGTAGGTCGGATCACGCTCACCTATGCGCACCTGGGCGAGCGCGATGTGGCCGTGGGTGACATCGTGCAAGCCGGGCAGCGCATCGGGAAACCCGGCGAAACAGGCAATGCACAGGGAGTGCATCTGCACCTGTCGATGCGGATCTATGGCGTGCCCCTGTACGCACAACTGGATTATCTGAACCCGGGCCTGTATCTCGATTACGACACCGCCCCGGAAGCGCTGCCGCCGCCCGCGCTGGGCGCGCCCCGCGTGCAGTATCCGCGCTCGTATATTCTCATCCCGCCGCCGGCCGGGATCGAATGGGTGGAGGCTGTCCTGCGGGCGACGTGGGATCGCTACCGGGTTACGGTGGGCGGCAGCGCCGACGATGCCGCACTTGGCGACCTCGACCGGCGGCGGGTGATCGCGGTCAACCCGGAAGGATGGCCCGGCGATCTTGGCGACTGGTACACCACGAACTATCCG
>JBHHUI010000485.1:0-3261 GCA_046753805.1 Anaerolineales bacterium | reverse complement strand
TGCAGCGCTTCGCGAAACTGCTCCTCGACGACTTGCGACATCTCGCGCTCGAGACTCGCCCACACCCGTTTGCGGCGCGCCCGCGGTGGCGAGTCCCCTCGCTCTTCGAGTCCCATGATTTGCTCGGCCGTGCGCCGGTGCTCGGCGACGCTGTAAACCGTCGCGACCGTGGCCATGCGCTTGCGATTGCGCTTCTCCCCCGTACTGAGCCGAGTCTTGAGCTTGTGGCTGTCGCGCTCGGCCGCCCGTCGGGTCGCTTCGCGCAGTCCCGCGCGGCGCATCACCACCCCCTTCCCGTCCAGGCTCATCACCAGCGGGTCCGGGGTTGCTTCCGGCGCCTGCGCCGCACGTTCGGCATAGAACGCCTCGAAGTCTTCACTCACCCCTTTGGAAAGCCGCTGTGCCTGGCGTTTCGGGACCTTGCCGCCGGTGGTCTTGCCCACCTGCTCCACGGCCTCGTCGAAGGCGTGGCGCGCCACTTCCTCGCTCACCCGTCGGCGTAGTCCATGGGAGTAGTTGTCCTCGGGCAGGTTCAACTCCGCATCCATCGGGAACACGCTGTCCGTGTCCCGTGCGCGGTAGCCCTTGCGCCGCACCACCACCTCGCCGAACAGCGTCATCAGGCCCCGCTCGCAGCGCTCGCGAACTTGGCGCCGCTCAACCCCGTCACAACCCCGCACCGACTCCAATCGCCGCTCCCGCCGAGCGCGTAAATCCAGGTGCCCTTGCAGCAAGCGACGTAACAGCTCGGTGCCTTCCCGCCACAGGTACGCTTCGACCTCACCATGTTCAAGCCGGCCCATTTCGGGCGCTTGGAGCGTTTGCACGATCCGGGCGTAATGCTCTCGCGCGGCTCGGAATTCATCCAAACCCGCCACGATCTTGTATGCTTGACTCATCAGAGGGCTCTCCTTTCGGTACTTATGGGGTTCACCATTTCATACCTACCACGTTGAGCCCTCTGATTCCATCACTTCGAACGATAACCTACTGAATTACAACAATAAGACTGTCGTTCCCATGGATCTGCACCCATACCGTTTTCCGGGTTCAAGCCGAGCGGTATCCCCGGGCATGCCTGTTACCCGGTACGGCGCACGCTACTACCTGTCACTTCCCCGTCTTGCTCAAGTCAGTACTCTGTCCAACGCAGCGGTGGTAGCAGGGCGAACACTCGCAGCATGCCCTGATGGCATTTGGGACACGGGTATTGCTCAACGGCATTAGATGTGTCCTCCTCTTTTTGTGGCACGCCGGTTTCACTGTCGCGCCCAAGCGCGTCGCGGATCTGCTGAAGTTTCCGCGCCCGGCAGCGGTTGGCTAAAAAACCATAATGGCGCAGCCGCATCAAGCCTTTGGGCAGTACGTGCAATAAGAAGCGACGAATAAACTCAGCGCCGGGCAGGCGCATCACTTTGCGCCTGCCGTCGTCCCGGTAGTCCTTGTAACGAAACGCGACCTGCTCGTCCTCCATGCCCAGGATGCGCCTGTTGCTGATGGCAATACGGTGAGAGTAGCGCGCCAGATAGGTCACGATGGACTGCGTGTGTGATATGCACGGCTTGCTGTACACAACCCACTGAGTGTGCATCAGGGTATCGAGGGTGTTGTCGATATCACCGGGCCGGGTGATGCGATGCAGCTCACCGTGTTGTGCCGCGGCGCGCAAGGCGCTGACCATCTTGCCCCGCAACACGCGTGACAAGGCCCGCACCGGAAACAGGTAATTGCCTTTGGCCTGTGCCCCTGTGCCATCCGTGGCCAGGGTGCCGCCGGGGAGCAGGCAGTGCAGGTGGATGTGCTGAGTTAAGGTCTGTCCCCAGGTGTGTAACACGGCGCTCATGCCCAACTCACCGCCCAGGGTCTTGGAATCGGCGGCAAAGCGCTTGAGGGTCGCCCACACACAGCGAAACAGCAGAGCGTATATCACCCGCGGATGTAACTGCGCCCAGCGGTTCAGCGTATGCGGTAAGGTGAACACCAGATGATAATAGGTGATCGGCAACACCGCCGCCTGCTGCTTCTCGCACCAGCGCCGTGAGGCGCGCCACTGGCACTGCGGACAATGTCGGTCACGGCAGGCGTGATACTGAGGGATTGCGTAGTCACACCGGTCACACTGGCGCCTCAATCCGCCAAGGGCCGCGGTGCGGCAGGTCTGAATATGACTGCACACCTGCCATTGTCGGGGACTGAGTCGTTGTCCGCGCTCCAGGAAGCGGGCCACAATGCTTTGCAGGTTAGTGGGCTCCATGATCCACCTCCAGCGCTGCAATCAGATCCGTATCGGACTTTCCCGACTGATAATTGGGGACCCAGTGCACATAGCGCAAAGTGGTGCGGATGTCCTTGTGGCCCAGCAGGCGTTGCAACTGATGGATGGGCAGGCCGGCCTCGAGTTGGTGTGTGGCATAGGCATGGCGCAGGCTATGGATCCCGCCCACCTTGTCGATACCGGCTCGGCATTTGGCGACGGTGAAAACCCGTTGTGGTGAAGAGACGTCCAGGGACTGATCTGGCTCGCGGCTGGGGAAAAGCCAGTCGCTGGGATGATAGCGCCGCCAGTAGGCCCGCAAGGGTTGTAACAAACCGTCGGACAGCAGTACGTGGCGGTCCTTGGCCCCCTTGCCTTGTTCAACTCGCAGTAGCCGGCGCTCGCCGTCAATATGACGGACCTTCAGGCCCACCAGTTCGCTGACGCGCAGACCACATCCGTAACAGGTCATGAGCATCATGCGGTGTTTGGTGTTGGCGATGGCGGAGAGGATCCGGCCGACTTCCGTGCGGGTTAACAACTCTGGGATCCGTTGTGCCTTTTTCGGGATATTGAACGGCACATCAAATGCCGGCTGCTTCAAGACCTGCAGATAGAGGAAGCGGATGGCGTTGAGGTACAGCCGGCAAGTGGCTCCGGACAGGCCGCGTTCCTTGACCAGGTACAGGAAGTAGGCTTGCAGCTCATCGACACTGAGGCGTTCGGGTGTGCGGTGGTAGTGCAGTGCCAGCGCATTGACGGCGGACAGGTAAGAGTGGTGAGTGCGTGCGGAAAAGCCACGCACCTGCATGGCATCGATCATTTTTTGACGTAATGGAGTCATCGTCCATCTCCTCGGTTAAAGACCAACAGTGGTCTCTATCGAGTGTGGACCATGAAACCGGAATCAACAGGAAGAATGGGGGCTGAAAAAGCTACCGCGCCAGCGGTTTAGTTCAACATTGAGTGGGCAGTAGTTTACCGTATTTTAACACGGGACTTCACTT
>JBHHUI010000484.1:0-3264 GCA_046753805.1 Anaerolineales bacterium | reverse complement strand
GCAAAACGGGTCTCGATACGGCCTGTCGGCCTACTCGACCAGCGTTTTGCCGCCTCTGTAACGTCAACTGCGTAACTCCTTTAAAAGGACGAAACAACACATCGCAGGCCTCCGAGGTCTCAGAGGCCTGCAGTACTCACTCGGCAAACAATGGGAACGCGCTCGCCATCTCGCGCACGTGCGCGCGGATATCCAACAAGTCCGGGTCGGCTGCGGCCTTCTCCTTGAAAGCCCTTACAAAGGAAGCGCGCGCCTTGCGGTCTTCCGGCAGCGTGTCGCCGCGCACGCGCTCAACTACCTGCGCGATCCAGCGGCCGATCTGCTGCATCTCGGCTTCCTTCATCCCGCGCGTCGTTACCAGCGGTGTGCCGATGCGCAACCCGGACGGGTAGAACGGCGAAACCGGCTCGTCGGGGATTGCATTGCGGTTGGCGTAGATGCCGGCTACATCGAGCGCGTACGCAACCTGCGTGCCGAGGCCATCGCTGATGGACGTAAAGTCCAGCACCATCAGATGGTTCTCTGTGCCGCCGCCCACGAGCGTCAGCCCGGCGGCGATGAGCGTTTCAGCCAGCGCATCGGCGTTGGCGCGAATCTGGCGCGCATAGTCTGCAAACGTGGGCTGGGCAGCCAGGCGGGCTGCGATGGCGATGCCGGCCACAGTGGCGTTGTGCGGCCCGCCCTGCAGGCCGGGAATGATGGAACTGTTGATCTTTGCACCCAGCTTCGGATCGCGCGCGAGACCGCGTTCGGTTACGAGGATCATCGCGCCGCGTGGGCCGCGGAATGTCTTGTGGGTGGTGGACATGACAACGTCCGCATAGGGTACCGGCGAGGGATGCTCGCCGCCGATTACGAGTCCTGTAATGTGGGATATGTCCGCCACCAGCCACGCGCCCACCTCGTCGGCGATTTCCCGAAACTTCTCAAAATCCAGCACGAACGGGTACGACGTCGTGCCTGCCATGATGAGCTTCGGTCGGTGCTCGCGCGCCAGATCGCGCATCTGGTCGAAATCGATGCGCGCGCGGGCGTCCAACCCGTACTGCACCGAATTGAACACCCGGCCCGAAAACGTGACCTTCGGATGACCGTGCGTGAGGTGTCCGCCCGCACCCAATTGCAGGCCCATCAGCGTGTCGCCCGGATCAATGAGTGCAAATTGGATAACGGTGTTGGCCGGGCTGCCCGAGTGCGCCTGTACGTTTACGAAAGGCACGCCGAACAAATCCCGCAGTCGCGCGATGGCTTCCTTCTCAATTTTGTCGATGATCTGGTTGCCCTCGTAGTAGCGGCGGTCTGGATAGCCCTCGGAATACTTGCTGGATAAGCTACTGGAGAGCACGCGCGCCACGGCGGGCGACATGTGATTTTCGGACGGGATCAGCCCGATCATTTCGCGCTGGCGCAGCGCTTCATCTTCAATGTACTGATAGACAATGTCGGTCATAGTGGCTCCTTCGATTGCCAGTCGGAAACGCGCCAATCATAGCACCTGCGGCGTTATCGGATAAAATGCCTTTTCATGACAAACGGATTCTCGGTCTCGGCGTACGCCGCACGGCTCGCACGTCTGGCATTCGCGGCCACCATTATCGCGATTCCATTTCGCTACCGTGTCGTGCTTGCGCCCCGGCCTTTTCCGCCGATATACGGCGACTATACCGATTTCCTGCTGTTTGCGGGCGACGCGTTCCTTGTCGCCACATTGCTCTTGTGGCTCATCGCAACTATTAGCGGCCGGCGTCGAATTGCGTGGGGGCCTGCATTCCTGACTCTGCCCATGGCCGCACTCGTCGTACTTGGATTGGCGACGAGCGCGGCCTCAGCAGACCCGCCCCTCTCTCTGTACCACTCGGTCCGGCTGCTGCTGCTGGCGGGCTTGTATCTCTACGTCGTAAATGAAATCACATCGCTGAGCGACGTGATCTGGCCGCTGGCCGTGCAAGTACCATTACAGTCGGTCGTCGCAATCGCGCAGATACTAAACCAGGGATCAGTCGGACTGGCCTGGCTGGGCGAACTGGAACTCGACCCCGCGTGGAGCGGCGTCAGTATCGTATGGGCGGAGGGCGTGCGCTCGCTGCGGGCTTACGGGCTTACCGACCATCCCAACATTCTGGGCGGCAGCCTGGCATTCGCGTTGGTCTTGCTTACCGCATGGTACATCGAATCGGGGTCGCGGCGCCGGGCGCTGGTTGTGGGTGTTTGCGCGCTGGGCAGTCTCAGCCTGTTCCTCACTTTCTCGCGGGCGGCCTGGCTCGCGCTGGCGGTCGCGGGCGTGTGGATGGTTGCGATATTCATCCGGACACGGCAATTCGGCATGTTGGAAAAGGGCGCCTATCTCGCGGCGGCCGGCGCTTTTGTCACGCTCCCATTCGTGTGGCAATACGCCGATATTATCGGCGTGCGCCTTAATCGCAACGCCGCCTTTGTAGAAGTGCCGATCGAAAGCCGCTCGTTGGAAGAGCGAAGCGCCCTGAGCGATGCCGCGAACGAGCTATTCGCGGCCCAGCCGGTCGCGGGGGTGGGCCTGGGCGCCTTCCCCCGCGCGCTGCAGTCTACCCGGCCGAACTTCGAGTTTTACTATCAACCGGTTCACATGGCCTTGCTGGATGTGGCCGCGGAGACCGGCATTTTCGGCGGGCTTGCCTATGCGGTTCTAATGCTCAGCCCGTGGTCGGCGCTGCTCATCCGACGGAGGCAAATCCAGTTTACACCGCTATTGGTTGGCGCATCGGGCGCACTGCTGGCAATCACTACTGTGGGTCTATTCGACTACTATCCGTGGCTGCTCACGCCGGGCCGTTTGTGGCAATGGCTGCTCTGGGGCCTGTGGGCGGTGGCGTTCCAATCCGCCCAGGTATCTGAGACCGCGACTTAATTCGATAATGTCACATGCGCGGGGTCAGGGGATTTGGGGATATCTATCCCAGGTGCTCACCCCCTGATCCCCAAATCCCCGCGAATACTGCTCGTGTCAACAGGAATGTTACATTGATTTAAGATGCCTGGAATCTTCTTCATCCCGGTGGCCATCGTTTATCTGGTCGTCGTAAGTTTGCTCTTCGTGTATGGACTGAACTTCTTCTATCTGAGCTGGCTTACCTGGCGGTCGCGAGGGCAGCCGCAGGCAACGCCGCAACTCACGGAGTGGCCGCGTGTAACCGTCCAGTTGCCTATCTTCAACGAACTCTACGTTGCCGAACGCGTGATTCGGGCGGCTGCTCGATTAGACTACCCGTCGCACCTGTTGGAGATTCA
>JBHHUI010000483.1:0-3269 GCA_046753805.1 Anaerolineales bacterium | reverse complement strand
GTTATGGTCGACGGCGGCGGGCGTATCACCCAAATTAACCGGGCGGCTGAGCGAATGTTGGGTTACGCCGCGCACGAGGTGGTCGGCTCAAAAGTGAATGACGTCGTCGTTGATTCGAATCCGAAAAGTGGCGATATCGATACGCTGCTGCAATCGTCACAGCAAAGTGCGCAGGAGATTGCGCTGGTACGCCGGGACGGGCAAGTGTTGGCGGCGCTCGTCCGAGCTGTGGCACTGCCGGCCGCCACAGATACGGACGCTGCCGGCAGCGGCCTGCTTGTTATCAGCGACCGCACCGAATACAAGACATTCGAAGCGCAATCCGAACGATTAAAACAAAGCGCTTTTCTGGGCGACATGTCCGCCATCTTCGCCCACGAGGTGCGCAATCCGCTCAACGGAATATCCACGGGCCTGCAATATCTGGCTATGCAAGCCGGGCCCGAAGATCCGCTCCAAGACGACCTCGACAAAATGATGGACGAGGTGAAGCGGATTGAAGGGCTGCTCACCAGCACGCTGCAGATCGCGCGCCCACGAGAAATGCATCTGCAGCCCACCGACGTACGAGACGTGTTCGAGCGATTGCTAATCCGACGAGGACCGCGCATGGAACGGCGGCAGATTGAATTCTCGGTTCACCAAACCGACCCCAATCTGTTGGCCATGGCAGACCCAAACCTTTTGGAGCACGTTTTCGGCAACCTGATTTCAAATGCCATGGAAGCCATCGGCCCGGAGGGCGGCGCCATCACAGTCAACATTTCTCGTTGGTCGGGCGACCGGCCACAGTTTGGGGACTACGTACGGATCGAGGTGGGCGACTCCGGTCCCGGCATCACGCCGGAAGCGGCCGCTCGGGTTTTCGATCTCTTCTTCACGACGAAGGATGACGGCACCGGCCTCGGATTGGCGCTGGCCCGGCGGATTGTACAAGCCCACCGTGGAACAATAGATGTCGAAAGTTGGCCCGGCGTAGGCACGCGGTTCATCATTGGCTTGCCCACGGCAAATAACAATCAGACGCCCAGCGAAGACGCCATTCCGATTTCAGGAGATCGCTAAATGACAACCGTGCTGATAGTAGAAGATGAGCCGACGCCACGCCAATTCTTGGAGAAGATTCTGGTCGAACTCGATTATGAGGTCATCGCCGTCGAGAACCTGGCGCTTGCGCAGGAGCAGATCGATGCCGACGCCGCGGAAATTGTGCTGCTCGACGTGAAGTTGCCCGACGGCAACGGGCTGGCTTTGCTTGAGCAGTTGAGCCGCGTCCGCCCGGAGATGCCCGTGATCGTGTTAACCGGGTTCGGCGACATCGACATGGCGGTCGAAGCCATTCACATTGGCGCGGCTGATTTCATCGGAAAGCCGGTGGACGCGAAACGCCTGCAGCGCTCCCTCAAGCGAGCCACAGCCAAGGTATCGCTGCAGCGCGAACTAGAGTTATTGCGCCGGCAGCGTTTCGGCGACCTGGATTGGGTTGAGAGCCAGGCCCCGGCCATGCGCGCGGTGTCCACACTTATTGAAAGAGCAGCGCCGTCAAACGCAAACGTGCTGCTCATTGGCGAGACGGGCACCGGCAAAGAATACGCCGCTCGCGCCATCCAGCAATTGAGCCAGCGCGCCGCTAACCGTTTCATCGCGGTCAGTTGCGCGGAATTCCCGGAACATTTAATCGAAACGGAGTTGTTTGGCCACGAGCCGCATGCCTTCACCGGGGCAGCGCCGAAGCGTAAAAAAGGTATCATCGAAGTCGCCGACGGCGGCACACTGTTCCTCGACGAGATAGCCACCCTCAAGCAGGACATGCAGCCAAAGCTGCTGCGCATGCTCGAAGAACGGATCATTCGCCGGGTAGGCGGCACGACCGACGTCAAGGTAGACATCCGCCTCATCACCGCCTCCAGCCAGGATTTGCGCGCCATGGTTGATGCCGGTGAATTCCGTCCCGACCTGTATTACCGATTGAACGTGCTTGAAATCCAGCTGCCCCCACTACGCGAACGAACCGAAGACATACCGGCCTTCGTCGGCGCATTCCTGCGTCGGTACGGCCCCGAGAACGGCAAGAACATTCGGGGGGTGCAACCCCTTGCCATGGAGGCGTTGCTTTCGTATCCGTGGCCCGGAAACATCCGCCAGCTGCGCAATGTCATTGAACACGCCACCCTGTTCTGCGACGGCGAAGAAATCCAGGTCGGGCATCTCCCGGCCGAGCTTCAACAGTACGCCCCCACACCGGCACGAATCTTGCAGCCCGTAGGATAGCGGCGGTCACGGTTCGCTTGCGACCGCAATCGCATAGTTCGCGGCTTTCTCCGTCATTGGAGCGCTGCGCCCTGTACGGGAGGCTGTATGTTCATCACGCCAGAAAATATTCGGACCGCGCTGGCATTCGCGCTCATCTTGTTCGGCATGGTATTTCTGATCGCGGGTCTTTGGAAACTGCTCGCGCGTGAGTTCATGCCGTCCGCACGCGCGCTTGCGGTGCATTCTGCTCGCATCAGTCAAAAGGGTCTCACCGACGATATCAGTCGTGTTGTGGACTCGGCGGCGCGTCTAAGTGAGTCGGTCAATGCACTCATCCGTACCTCGGCCGGAGTGGGCGTCTTCCTCATCATCGTCGGGATCGCCTTTATGTCCGGCGCGTATTTCATAGTTCGGTAGCTTGTACAGGCGCTGCACCGCCTTAGCGGTCATCAAAACGCAGGCCCCGCACGTCTCCGAGACTGTTCGCCGGAGCCGTCCACTGAGACGCTGCGTTAACTATCCAGTCAGTTCCAGACTGTCTGGATTGGGGAACCACAATGCTCTCCAAGTCTGAACTCACATCCCGGTTACTCGCTGCATTGCCGAGCGAGGCCGCCGCAACCGCGAACCGCTTGATCTGTCTCGAACCGGATTTTCAGTCTGCGTGCCGCGAACCTGATTTCCTGCGTGCATTGCTGCAGCGCGACGACGTCGCAGAAACTACTGCTTGGCGTCCGGCCGCTTTGGGTCTTGTTGCGCTGACGCAATCAACCGAAAGTGACATCGGTGATGGGCTGGCCTGGCTCACGACGACCAACCCGGGTCGCAATTACGCCCTTGGTGCGCTTACACAATTGACAGCGCCCGAGGCCGATCCGGTGCGACGACTGGCAAACCTGGTTGCTGTCGCGGCGGAGGTCCGGCGGCGCTTCTTCGACAGCGCCGGAGATTGGTTGCCCGTCTTGCACGCAACTTTAGATAGGGCTACTGAGATGCCCGCTGGAGTGCTCTATTGC
>JBHHUI010000482.1:0-3280 GCA_046753805.1 Anaerolineales bacterium | reverse complement strand
TTGCGGAAGAGCTGTTTTGAAACCGTCTGGATCAGGCCGCTGCCCAACTGGGCCAGCCGCCCCGCAATAGACAACTCAACGCGAATAACTACTTCTGTATTTTCTTTCGCGAGAGAGCGCAACGAAAAGGCGATACGCGCTTCAGCGCGACCGGCTGCTCCACTCTGATCCCCACGCGCGACCAGGACCATAGCCCAATTCTGCCGGTCTATCTTTTCGACGACAACGGTTCCCTGGTATTGCGCTCCAATCTGCCCGACCTTGACCTGTACGCGACCCTTGTAAGTCTTCTCACCCACCACCTCGATCAACTCAGCGCCCGGCAAACAGGGAGCTACACGGGGCGGATCAGAAAAGTACGCCCACACCTGCGCGATGGGGGCCGCAATTGCAAACCGCTCCTCAATTGGGATCGCCACTACGATGATTCGGCTTCCGTTAATGCCTTCTTCACGTCGAGCAGCATCCGTATCCGGCGTTGCATCAATGCTGGAATCTCGCCCGGCTGATATTCAAACAAACCACGCCCGGTCTTGATCCCGAGATTGCCCTCGGCGACTTTCTCTGTAATTGCAGCACTTACGCCCTGCTCCGTGCTCAGGTCGGCATTGAGATAGCCGGCGACGCTGTTGTAGATATCCAAACCGGCCACATCGAGCAATTGCAGTGGCGGGATCACGGCTAGTTTGTAGCCCACCCCCCACTTTATAATCTCGTCAACCGCGTCCGGAGCGGCCACGCCCTGCTCCACCAGGTGCAGCGCTTCACGCATAATGGCGTACAGAATGCGGTTCTCCACAAACCCCGGCACATCGCGCAACACGTCGACGGGGATCATGTCAATGTTTTGGATGACCGCATGCATCGTCGTCACGGTTTCATCCGTCGTCTGTGCGCCACGGATGACTTCGATCACCGGAATAATGTGGGGCGGATTGGACCAGTGCATACCAATCACCCGGCCCGGAAACTCGCAGACCTCGCCCAACTTCGTGAGCGGGATGCCGGACGTATTCGAGGCCAGGATCGCTTCGGCGCTGACCTTCGGCTCGACCTCGCGCAAGAATGATTGTTTGATTTCCAATTTTTCTGGAACGGTTTCCACAATAAGGTCTGCATTTTGCAGCGCCGCGTCCAGGTCAAGCTCAAATTTCAGGCGACCGCTCCCAGCATCGGCATCTTCCCGACTCAAAAAGCTTTCATTAACCAACGTCGCGTAGACCATATTGACGGTGTTTTTTGCCCGTTCGAGTGCGTCTGCCTGAATGTCCGTTAGCGTCGTCTCATATCCATGACTGGCAAAAGTTGCAGCGATGCCCGGTCCCATCGTTCCGGCGCCAGCAACGGCCACCTTGCGTATTTTTGTTACCGACATTCAACTAGCCTCCTATCCAAATAGGTTTAGCGGGTGGGTTCCAAACCCGAAGCGAAGGTTCAGATATAGCAAGCCAATCACTAATATCAGCATCAGCACAGTGAAAACATAGTCCAAGGGACGAAATTCAATGTCATACAATGCAGTGCGTTGGACGCCACGGGCACCGAACGCGCGGGACTCCATCGCCTTCGCCAACTGGTCGCTGGCGCGCAGGGAGCTAATGACCATCGCAACGAATATCGGCATCATCGTGCGCACACGCCGAAACCCTGTGCCTTGTGATATGTTCAGGCCGCGCGCTTGCTGTGCTTCGGTGATAAGCCCATACATACCCTGGAATGTTGGGATGTACCGGAGCGCCAGGGCAAGCACCAACCCCCACTCAAACGGCAGCTTCAATTTCACCAGGCTCCGCACCAACGAGGCGTGGTCCGTTGTATATAACCAGGCAAATACCACGAATGCCATGGACAGTATGCGTAACGCCAGCACCAGACCCTGGGCTATACTGAGCCGCGTGATCTTAATGACCCACAATTGGAGAATCGGTTCGCCCGTTGGATAGAAGATCACCCATAAACTGAACATGACCAAGCTCACCGGCAGGAGCGTTTTCCAGACAAACACGAATTTGCTGCGGGGAATATTCGCCGACCAATGGAGGAGATGGACGAGTACCAATGCAGTCGCCAGGATGAACACATTCTTGAACACTATCAACAGCAGCAACGAACTGGCGACGAACAACAACTTGACTCTGGGATCGACCTCGTGAACCCAACTCTCGCGGCGCGCATAGAGATCAACGACGAGCGGCACTTGTCACCTTCCTTTGCGCGCCGGCGGCCAGCATGTCGCTGTAGCTCTCGCAAAACATAGGCACTGTCAGGACATCGTCTCGCATCCCGAAGCGCGTCATGCGTTGCCCCAATTCGGAAATCTGTGGCAACGAAATCTGAGTCTTGCGCAGGAGTTCGGCTTGCTTAAATATCTCTCGCGTGTCGCCATAAGCCAGGATCTCCCCGGCGCGTATCACCATGCAGCGCGGCGCATACTCGGCCACAACGCGCATATCGTGTGTAATGAGGATGATGGTGCGGCCCTGCTGATTCAGTTCACTAATAAGCCGCATGAGATCGGTTGTGCTCTTCAGGTCCAAACCGGTAGTAGGCTCGTCCAGAATAAGGACCGGCGTTTGCATGGTATACACTGCTGCAATGCTGACCTTGCGCCGGAGCCCAAACCCGAGCACCGCCGGTTGGCGATCGGCGAGCGGCGTGAGTGCAAAACGCGCCAACGCATCTTCGACCCGGCGCTCTACCGTTGCCTCGTCCAGGCCCAGGTTGCGCGGCCCGAATGCCAACTCTGCGCGCACCGTTGCGCTGAATATTTGGTGATCGGGATTCTGGAAGACGTAGCCCACGTGTTGCGCCAGCTCACCTACCGATTTGTCGCCGATATCCTCGCCATTTAGGAACACTTCCCCGTGTGTTGGTCGGAGCAATCCATTGAGATGTTTAACGAGCGTGGTCTTGCCAGAGCCGTTTTGTCCGATCACGGCCACGAAATCCCCGCTTTCGATGGTGAGTGAAATTCCATTCAACACCCGCGGGCCATCTATATAAGAAAATCGCAGGTCTTTTATTTCAAGAGAAACTGAAATCGTCATAGGGAAAGCCGATTTACAGGAGAGAAGTTCTCCGTCAATGCGCGGTAGGCTTCATCAAGTTGTGTGAAAACATAATTGGTGTTGTGCTGCTGGTTAAGGCGGTGGGCCAGTTCGCTGACTTGCGGGACAGAAAGCCCCAGCGCTTGCATCTCTGCAGCCCGTGCAAAAACATTCGCGGGAGTGTCGGCCATTACGACTTTCCCATCACCTAGCACAATGACCCGATCAGAGAA
>JBHHUI010000481.1:0-3291 GCA_046753805.1 Anaerolineales bacterium | reverse complement strand
GGGCCGGGGACTTGCAAGCCAGCCGCCGGAGTTGGCGCGGGAAATGTACGCCGCGTGGCCGTTTTTCCGCGCGCTGCTCGACAACGCCGAAATGGCGTTACTGAAGGCGGACCTGGGAATCGCGGCGCTCTACTCCGACCTTGTGACGGACCGCGACCTCGCCGGGCATGTGTTCGCCGCTGTCCGTTCAGAATATGCGCGTACCCGCGACGAAATCCTGACCGTCACCGGCCACGAACGCCTGATGGACGGTGAAGCCGTATTGCAAAGGTCGATCGAACTCCGCAATCCATACGTCGACCCGCTGAATTACCTGCAGGTGGAACTACTCCGCAGATTGCGCGCCCTCGCTGACCCGGAAAGTGCGGCCGCCCGCCCGCTGCGCGAAGTGATCGTCCTGACGATTAACGGCATCGCGGCCGGGCTGCGCAACACGGGTTAGGCAAACGCTCACGCCTTGAGCCGGTCGAGGTATCGCCGGCGGAATTTTGCGACTTTCGGGGCGATGACAGCCTGGCAATACGGCTGCGACCCGTTGCGGGCGTAGTAACCCTGATGATAGTCCTCTGCGACGTAGAATGTGTCCAGCGGGACCACCTCGGTGACAATCGGGTTATCCCACACCTTGTCCGTTTCAAGTGCAGCGATCACTTCCTCCGCAATACGTTTCTGCGCCTCGTCGTGGTAAAAGACAGCCGAGCGGTACTGGGGCCCCACGTCGTTGCCCTGACGGTTGAGCGTCGTCGGATCGTGGATCGTGAAGAAAACCTCCAAGATTTGACGGAAACTCACCTGGTCCGGATCGAAGGTCAGTTGGACGACTTCGGCATGGCCCGTCGTCCCATTACAAACATCACGGTATGTCGGGTGCGTCACATGGCCGCCCGCGTAGCCTGATTCGACCTTCATTACGCCCTTGAGTTCAACATACACCGCCTCAAGACACCAAAAACAACCGCCGCCCAACGTCGTCATCTCGGCGCGCGCGCCGTCGCACGGGTTTCCGTTTTGCTCCATAATTCGCTTTTCTCCTTTGGTCGGCTGCCAGCAACCGTGATTATACGCCGGACGCCCGGCTGCCGATGTGCGTGCGGCCACGCTCAGTTGTAAAATAATTGCCGCGCATACGAGCATGCCACTGCCTTCTGGAGCCATCATGACGGAATTCGTCATCACCGACCATCGTGAACACGTTTTTGAGATCACCATCAATCGCCCCGAAAAGCGCAACGCGCTGAGTTGGGACGTAATGGAGCAGCTCGGCGCTGCCATCGATCAAGCCACGCAAACGACAGGCGTGCGCGCTGTGTTGCTGCGCGGCGCCGGCACAGGATTCTCCGCCGGCGTCGATCTGGCCGGCTTCCCGGCGCTGGCCGAGCATTTCGGCCCAGGGTGGCGCGAGAATTTGCTGCCGGTCACCCAGGCCTTGCAATCCGTCGTCAATAGATACGAACAGTGCCCGCACCCAACCATTGCCCTGCTGCACGGATACGTGCTCGGACTGGGCTGCGAGCTTGCTCTCGGCTGCGACCTGCGCATTGCCGCCGAGGGGACGCGCATCGGGCTGCCGGAAACGCGCGTGGGCCTCATCCCGGATGTAGGCGGAACAACTCGCCTCACACGTCTCGTGGGAACCGGACGTGCAAAAGAGTTGATCCTTACGGGCCGCATCATCGACGCCGCACAGGCTGCCGATTGGGGTATCGTCAACCACGTGGTCGCCGCCGACGACCTGCTGTCACGTGGGGAGGCTCTGGCGGCCGAAATTGCACAGGCGGCGCCGGCGGCCGTGCGGCTGGCCAAGCACGTCATCGACGGGTTGGGCGACCTGGACCGCGGCCTGCAACTGGAGGCGCTGGCGCAGGCGCAGTTGATTCAGATGGAGGATTTCGAAACCGGCGCGCAGGCCATGCTGATGAAACAACAGCCGGTCTGGAAAGGTAAATGACGGACCTGGCGATCGATCATCAGATCACGTTCCTGGCCACAACCGACCTGACGCGGACGGGCCGGTTCTACGCCGAAGTACTCGGTCTGCGCGAGGCGCGCGACCAGGGCAACTGTTTGATTTTCGAAGTCGCTGCGGCAGCTTATATTGGATTCTGCCAACGCGACGAAATGCCCACGCCGGGCGACGCCATCATCGTCACGCTGGTGGTTGATGACGTCGATGCCTGGTATGCGCAGCTGCGCGAACGCGGCGTGGAATTCGATACACCGCCGCGCCGCAACGACCGCTACAACATCTACCAGTGTTTTTGCCGCGATCCCAACGGCTACCTGATCGAAATACAGCGCTTCCTTTCGCCGGAGGAGGGCAAGCCCGTCATCATCGCAGCGTACGATCCAGGCTGGAAAGATGAATACACGCGCGAAGCGCAGCGCATCCGGGCGCACATCGGCGCGCGCGTCGAGGCCGTCGAACACATCGGTAGCACAGCCGTGCCCGGCCTGGCCGCCAAACCCATTATCGACCTGATGGCGGGAGTCGCAGACCTTGACGCGGCCGACGCTTGTATCGGCGCGCTGGAGAACCTTGGGTATGAATATGTGCCGGAATTTGAAGGCACGATGCCGGACCGGCGCTATTTCCGACGTTTGACAGCCGACGGCACACCCACGCATCATCTGCACATGGTTGTGACCGGCGACGACTTCTGGGTACGGCACATCGAATTCCGCGACTACCTGCGCGCGCACCCCGATGTCGTACGCGAATACGCAGCCCTGAAACGCGACATCGCCGCACGCTACGCGACCGACCGGTACGGCTACACCAGCGCCAAGGGCGACTTCATCAAGCAGGTTGAACGCGCAGCGCATGTTTATTTCCAGCAGCGCGCGCCCGAAGGCGCATGAGCGCGCGCCGCGTCCTGAAATGGGTCCTCGGCGGAGGCGTCGCCGTCGCGATCATGGTGGGGGCTTTTTCGCTGCGAGAATTTCTACGCCAGACGAATTTCAGCGGCATGCTGGGTCGCGGTGACCAAACCGGCCTGCAACTGCCGCCGGGCTTCACTGCGACGGTGTTCGCTTCCGGTCTCGATGGACCGCGCTTTATCGCGTTTGGCCCGGACGGCGTGCTGCACGTGGCCGACCGTGGGAACAATCGCATCGTCGCCCTGCCCGACATGGACGGTGATGGAATAGCGGACTCGACCCGGGTGTTCGCCGCCGATGTACCGCGCGTACACAGCATCCGCTTTGCCGATGGCGCGTGGTACGCCGGGGTGCCGACGGGCGTCATCCGATTGCAAGACTCGGATGGCGATGGCGCAGCCGACGCGCGCGAGG
>JBHHUI010000480.1:0-3294 GCA_046753805.1 Anaerolineales bacterium | reverse complement strand
ACTGCCAGGGCCGTGCGTTCGGCGGCGAGCTGCTCGGCGAGTTCGGGCGATGTCAGGTCGGCGCGCTGCCCGATCAGCATCTGGGCTTCTTGGTGCGCCGTCGCGTGCGCCTGCGATAGTTGCGTCGCCTGCCTTCCAGCAGAATCCAGTTGTTCGGCTATCTCGCGCAAACGCGCGGCGGCGGTGGCGAGCTGCGTCTGGGCCATCTCCAGCGCCGCCCGTTCGCGGTCGAGCGCAAGCTGGGCCTCGTCGCGCGCTGTGTTCGCTGCATGTTCCGCCTGCTGCGCAGCAGCGTGTGAATCGGTTAGTGCATCGATCTGTGCCCGGCCGGCGGCGCGCCGGCGCGCGATTTCCTCATGCCGGGTTCGAGCCGCAGCCGCGGCAGCGCTGGCGGCGTCCAGGCGCGCCGGCAGTATGTTGAGTTCGCGCGCCAGCGCCAGCGTCCGGGATTCGTTGCTAGCTCCGATGACGACACGCCCATCAGCGTGATGCGCTTCGCCGTCCAGCGTCACAGCCACGCCGCCGGCGGGCAGTGCAGCGGCAATGCTGTGCGCCGCCGCGCTCGTTCTACAGACGACAGTGTGTCCGAGCAAAAGTTCGATGGTATCGCGGTACGCGGGCGGGCATGAAACGATGTCGGCGGCGAACGCGATCATGTCTGGAGGCGGCGCTTCAAATTCGGGTCGTGCGAACTTGCGACCGGCTCGGAGCGGCGCCAGCACGGCGCGCCCGCGGCCGGCCAGTACCGCGCGTGCTGCGTCTACGGCGATGTAATCATCCACGATCAGTGTCTGCAGCGCCTGTCCCAGCGCCGCCGCGATTGCAGCCCGGTGCGCGGGATCGATTTCCAGGATGTCGATGAGTTGGCCGCGATGCCCCGCCAGACGACCGGTCGCTACGGCGGACTGTAGCAATTCGCGGCCGGAGGCGGCGCCATCCAGCGCAGCGTGCTCCTGCTGCAAAACCTCTAGCCGGGCCTGTTGGCGCTCGACGATGGCGTCGGCGGCAGCGACGGCCTGCGCCGCCTCGGCCAGTTCCAAATCGAGTGCGGCGAGCTGCGCCTGCACGGTAGTGATTTCCGCCGCGATAGCAGCGCGTTCCGCAGCCGCTTGCACTGCGGCTTCATGCGCGATGTCGCAGGCTTTCTGTTTGTCGTCCAGCGTCGTCGCGTGGGCCGCAATTTTAGACTGCAAGCCCTCCTGTTCAGACAGCCGGCGCGCTTGTTCGGCTTGCAGCGCCTCGTTGCGCGCGTGGAGTTCGCTAATCTGCTGCGCCAGTGACGAAGCGCGCCCTTGCGATTCGCGAATCAGAACCGTGAGCGCCTCGCGCTCCCGTTCGTTGGCAGCTGCCTGCGCTTCGAGCTCGCGTACGCGCGCTGCGGCTGTGGCGCGTTCGGCTGCGCGGCTCGCCGCTTCGGCTTCGGCTGCAGCGTCGCGCGCGCGCGCCTCTGCCAGCCTCGATTCGAATTCGGCCAGTTCCTCGCGCGCCGACTCGCGCCGCTCGGTCAGACTTCGCAGGCGCTCGGCCGATACAGCTGCCTCGCGCTGCACGGCCTCGTACTCGGCCTGTCGGCGCGCCAGTTCATCACGCTGGTTGTCGCGCTGCGTCCGTTGCGCGGTGATGCGGATGCGCAACTCCGTCAATGCCTCCTCTGCGCGTGCACGCTCGGTCTGCATCGTTTGCAGCACGACCGCCTGCTCGTTCGCGTGTGCACGCGCCTCCGAAACGCGGGTCTGCAGACGGTGCCAGTGGTATCCGTACCACACCTTCAGGAGCGCGCGCAGATCGGTCCGGATTTGTGCGTGCTGTTCGGTCTTGCGCGCCTGCCGTTCGAGCGCGCGCAGGCGCGGCCCGATCTCGGCCACGATGTCCTGCGCTCGTTCCAGGTTGCGCTGTGTCTGGTCGAGACGGCGCAGAGTCTCGCTGCGTTTCTGTCGGTATGCGCCGATGCCGGCCGCCTCTTCAAACAGAGAGCGCCGTTCTTCGGCGCGCAGTGATAGCGCTGCATCCACCAGCCCCTGACCCATGATGGTATACGTGCGCTGGGCCAGTCCGACCGTCGCAAGCAGGTCGGATATGTCGCGCAGGCGCGTCTTCTGGCCATTGAGCAGGTACTCGTTCTGGCCATCGCGGTAGGCGCGCCGGGCGATTGACACCTCGCTGAAGTCAATCGGCAGCCAGCCGTCCGAATTGTCGAATACGACGCCGACGGCAGCCATACCCGCCCGGGCCCGGTTCTCCGTGCCCGCAAAAATCATGTCCTCAGTTTTCCGGCCGCGCAATGCGGAAAAGGATTGCTCGCCCAATACCCAGCGCAGGGCATCGGCAATGTTGCTCTTACCGGAACCGTTCGGACCGACAATGCAGGTAACACCTTCACCAAATAGGAATTCAGACTTCGTGGCGAACGATTTGTAACCCTGCAGTTCGAGACGTGTCAGGCGGGGCATGGCGTGATCGGGGCAGCACGTTTCACGGGTCGTGTGGCGCGTAAACCCCGCGGATGAGGATTATCAGAGCGCGGCCAGGTGTGCAATATCATCCGGCGTGCTGGCCGTGTAGCGGTTGGCGCTGCGATCGATGCGTTTCACGAGTCCGTTGAGTACGTTCCCCACTCCGACCTCGACGAAGTCCGTGACGCCCTGTGCGAGCAGGGTACGGATGGTCTCTGTCCAGCGCACCGGGTTGGTGAGCTGTCCGCGCAGCTCCGCGCGGATTTCGTTCGAATCGGTGAGCGGCGTTACCGTGGCGTTGGCGATGATCGTACAGACCGGCCCCCCGAACGGCATACGGTCCACAGCGAGGCCGTATTCTTCTGACACCGATTCCATCAGGGGGGAATGCGCTGCAATGCTGATCGGCAACCGCACTACTCGGCGTGCGCCAGCCGCCTGTGCGGCGGCCATGGCGCGTCCAAGCGCCGATTCATGTCCCGAGATGACGACCTGACCCGGACAATTGTCGTTGGCGACTTGCACAACGTCGTCTGCGCCGGCGCTTGCCTGTGCGCAGAGTTCCTGTAATTGGGTTGCATCCAGACCTAGTACGGCAGCCATGCCGCCGGGCTGGCGTTCGTCGGCGAGTTTCATTAATCGACCGCGCTCCCGCACCAGCTCAAGCCCATCCTCGAATTCAAGCGCTTGGGCAGCAACCAGCGCTGTAATCTCGCCGAGCGAATGCCCGGCCACGTAGGCCGGTGCAAACTCCCCTACGGATTCTCGAAGGGCATGCAGTGCGGCGATGCTGCTGGTGAACAGCGCCGGTTGTGTGTTGTAGGTGTCGTTTAAGGCTGTT
>JBHHUI010000479.1:0-3302 GCA_046753805.1 Anaerolineales bacterium | reverse complement strand
ACCCACCGATAGCCATTCGATCCGCCCGCGCAAGGAACTTGGAACAAGCGACCGCTAATGTGAACGCGCGCGTCTCCAGTTCGTTCTGGCTGCGCCGGCAAGCCGGGCGCGCCGCCGAGCGGGTCCGTCGGCCTGTGCGCCTGTGGAGGCGAATTGCATCCGGCCGGTCTGGATACCCGGTTTTTCGTCGGGAGTTGGCGCTTTGGGATGCTCGGCTTAGTGGGCGCTGGCGGCTGGGGGAGCTATTCGGCCTGGCGGCGCTGGCAAGCGTCTGCCTGCTGCCGGCGGCGTTGTTGCTCTTCCCTCGGACGCTAGTCCTCCACATTGTGCTGGTCGAACTGGTCGGACTGCTGATCACGGTTCCCGCTGCCGGCGTCATCGCCCGCGAGCGCGAGCAGGAAGCCTGGGACGCACTGCGCGCCACCCAGCTCAGCAGCCTCGAAATTGCAGCCAGTAAGCTGACCGCCGTGCTTTATCTGGCATCTGAAGGGCTGGCAATGCTGGCTGGCGCGCGCGTCGTTGCGACCGTGCTGGCGATACCATTGCTGGTCTTTTTGTTTTTATTGCCCGCCCCGGCAGTGCTTGGCCCCGGATTCAATCTTGTGGGATGGGCGGTGGTGATGATCGCCGCGTATGCTGCCTTCGTTTATCGGCCGATCCTGAATGCTGTTTACGGGGCTTGCCTTGGGCTTGTTGCTTCGACCCTCGCGCGTACGACGCCGCGCGCGGTAGCGTTGAGCTTGAGCTTGCAGGCCGTTTTGTTTGCCGCACTGGTGGCGCCGGCCGTGTGGTTTATGCAGACTGACCGGCTTGCGGCGGTGTTTGCGAGCGGCGTGTTGGCCGGGCGGCTGCACGCTATCTTTCTGTGGCTGCTTCCGCTTGCCGCCGTGACGGCCGCGCGGCTTGCCATCGCGGCGGTGGCATTCATCTGGGCCGTGCAGCACATGCGACGACTGGTGGACTAATGTACCGCCTGTACCATAGCCGCCGCAACGACTCTGATCAATCAAATAGCTTTCCTCACAGTTCCGAGGCATTCATATGACGAGACGCAAAAGCCGACGGTCGCGGAATCTGCGCGAGCGGACGCAACTTTCCATAATTTCTGGGCCGTTTCGACAAGTCCGAAATCCGTGGCCGCCGCTGGAATTGATCGCCGAAGAACAGGTCGATCAACTGCATGCGGCGTCGATGGAAATCCTCGAGAATGTTGGGCTCGACTTCTATGACGACGAAGCGCTCGAACTCTGGGAAAAGGCCGGGGCGAAAGTCGATCGGAGCGCGCGCCATGTCTGGCTCGACCGCGGGCTGATTGCCGAGGCGTTGGCGAAAGCGCCGGCGCAGTTCACATGGCGCGCGCGCAACCCCGCGCACAACCTGGTCGTCGGCGGCAGCCATATCACATTCGCGCCCCAGGGCGGGGTGGCGTATGTCACCGACCTTGAACACGGGCGCCGTTCGGGCACGCTGCAGGACTACGAAAACTTCATCAAGTTGAGCCAGGTCGCCGGGGTCCTTCACTTCGCCGGCGAACAACTGATCGTGCCATACGAAGTTCCGCCTTCGCTACGGCATCTGCGGCGCTTGCGGTACACGTTCACACTCTCGGATAAGGCTGCCATGGAAGCCGCCCACGGACGGGAAATCTCAGCGGACAATGTAAACATGGCTCGGATCGTCTTTGGAGACCCGTTGCCGCCCG
Source organism: Anaerolineales bacterium (assembly GCA_046753805.1). Lineage (GTDB taxonomy): Bacteria > Chloroflexota > Anaerolineae > Anaerolineales > JBHHUI01 > JBHHUI01. The sequence continues at coordinate 1,600 of JBHHUI010000479.1, read as the reverse complement.
AACCGGTGATCGGCGGCGTTATTAATGTCAATAGCCCGCTGCGGTACGACGAACGCATGCTCGGCGGATTGATCACCTATGCGCGCGCCGGGCAGGTGAACGTCGTCACACCATTTATCCTTGCGGGTGCGATGAGTCCCATCACCATCGCGGCGGCGCTTGCACAACAAAATGCCGAAGCCCTGGCCGGCGTTGCGCTGGTACAGCTTGTCAACCCCGGATGTCCCGTGCTTTATGGCGGCTTTACGACGAATGTGGATATGAAATCTGGCAGTCCCGCCTTTGGGACGCCCGAGGGGGCGTGGGCCATGTCGGTCGGGGCGCAACTCGCAAGACGGTACGGGCTCCCCTATCGCGGGAGCGGCAGCCTGAACACTTCCAAGACGCCGGACGCCCAGGCCGCATATGAGACCATGTGGACGCTCTGGCCCGCAATCCACTCGCACACGAATTTCATCTTCCACGCGGTGGGTTGGCTCGAGGCCGGTCTTACGGTTTCGTACGAGAAATTCGTCATCGACCTCGAGCTGCTCGCCATGTTTCAGCACTATCTGGCCGGGTTCAAGATTGACGACGATACCCTCGCGCTCGACATGATCGCCCGGGTTGGGCCCGGCGGGCATCACTTTGGCACCCCACACACCCAGGCGCGCTTCAGCGATGAATTCTATGAGCCGTTCCTCAGCGACCGGCTCGGCTTCGAGCCCTGGCAGGCGGCCGGGTCCTGGGACGCGGCGCGGCGAGCCAGCAATATCTGGAAGAAGATGATCGCGCACTACGAGCAACCCGCACTGGACGAAGGCGTTCGCGACGAACTGGCCGATTACGTCGCGCGCCGCGAGCGCGAACTCGAAGGTGTGACCCTCTACCGGTGAGGGAGCGACGAACTCTGGCGCTATCAATCGAAAACACGACGAGACCAAAATGATCAAGAAAGACCGTCGCGCAATTGGACAGACCAACACGTTTCGGACCATGCAGGTCTACCGGGCCGTCTACGACGCCGTGCGCGCCGGACGCCAGGGCGTGATCACAATCCCCAATGGCGCGTAACGAAATTGCGACTTATGCGTGGCCGGGCTTTGTGCGGCTCGGGTTCGGGGCCGTGCAGCGCGTGGGGCCCGAGGCGCGCGCGCGGGGCGGTAGCCGCGCGTTTGTGGTCGCCGACCCCGGCGTTGTGGCCGCCGGATTGCTGGAACCGGTGACGGATTCGCTGGCTGCAGCCGGGTTGGAATGGGTAACCGACGAGCGTGTCGCGCCAAACCCGGACATTGGCACGGTGGACGCAGTGGCGTCGGCCTGCGCGGAAAGCGGTGCGGATGTGGTCGTAGGTCTGGGGGGAGGCAGCGCGCTCGATACGGCCAAGGCCATTCTGCAGCCCATCGCGGGTGGCGGCAGCGCGGGAGACTACCTGCTCGTGCTGCGCCGCGACAAACGCCCGACGCCCACCAATCTGCTGCCGTACATTGCCGCGCCAACCACGGCCGGAACCGGCAGCGAAGTCACGCCGTGGGCCGTGCTGACCGACCTGGGGAAGCGGCAGAAGTTTTCGGCCGGCGACGTGCAGACCATCCCACAGGTTGCCGTCATCGACCCCGAC
>JBHHUI010000478.1:0-3310 GCA_046753805.1 Anaerolineales bacterium | reverse complement strand
GTCGTGCGTTCAGCGCGGCGCAGCCCGATTCCGGATCGGTTGCCCGCCGGCAGGCACTGTCAGGCTTCCACCGGCGCGCCGGTCTTGGTTTCTGCAGCAACGTCCGGCACAGCTTCGGCGACGGGTACGGTGATGTGGAAGGTGCTGCCCACGCCCAATTCGCTCTCAAACCAGGCCCGGCCGCCCTGCAACTCCACCAGGTTCTTGACAATGTTCAGCCCCAGGCCGGTGCCGGGCACTTCGCGGACGTAACGATGTTCAGAGCGGAAGAACTTGCCGAAGATATTGGCCTGTTCTTCCGGTGCGATGCCAATGCCGGTGTCTTGCACGCTGACATGTAGTACCTCCGCCGGGCCGTCCGCGTCCCATTCGTTCTCAGCGCGGGCAACCCGGAGGTAGAGGTCGCCTTCTTCCGGCGTGTATTTGTGGGCGTTGCTCATGAGGTTGGTGAGGATCTGCACCTGGCGCACGTGATCCGCCCACACCTCCGGTAAGTCCGGGGCCATCTCAATCGTGAGCGTCTGCTTTTTGTCGTCGATGGCGGCTTTGCTGCTGCGCTCTACTTCGTCCACCACAATCCGATATGCGAAGCGGGCCGGCTCGAGCCGCATGCGGCCGGATTCAATCCGCGCAATATCGGCCAGGTCAGACACCAGCGTCGCCATGCGGTCGACATTCGTTCGGATGGTCTGCAGGAACTCCGCCTGCATGTCCGTCACCGGTCCCACGGCGGCCTGGGCCAGTAGATCGGCATAGCCTTTGATAGACGTCATCGGCGTTTTGAGTTCGTGCGCTACAAATGAGACGAACTCGCTCTTGGCGATGTTGGCGTCCTGCACTTCGCGGTACAGGGCTGCGTTGGCAACGGCAATCGCAGCATGGTCTGCCAGCCGCCGCACAAACTCCGCCTGTTCGGCGGCGAACGCGTCCTCGGAGTCGCTCTGTAGCACAATCACGCCGATGGAGCGGTTCTCGCGTCGCATGGGTATGGTGAGCTGGCGCTTCGCGCCCGGCGCCTGCGCTACCGCATCCGGGTCCGGGAAAAGGTCATGCCGAATGAAGGGCTGATCGCCCACCAGTGCAGCGCTGATGGGACCACGGTCCAACGGCAATAGTTCCGATTCAAACCGCTGTACGACCTCTTCCGGATATCCGTGCGATGCGACAACCTGAACACCATCCGTGAGCACGAATCCGACAAGGCCGGCATTGGCGCCTGCATTTTGCAGAGCTTGCTCCAATGTAATCGACATGACGCGGTCGATGTCCAGCCCGGCGTTAAGTTCGCGGTCGATGCGCTGCAAGAGCGAAAGCTCGTCCACGCGTGCAGCCAGCGCCTGGTCGGTCATGGTATACAGGCGCGCGTTTTCAATTGCGAGTACAGCCTGCCCGCCGAAAGCCATCAACAGCGCCCGATCGTCTTCCGTGAAGCCCGAGCCGTCGCGCTTGTTGATCACTTCGATCACGCCGACGCTGCGGTCCCCAATACCAAGCGGCACCGCCAGCGCGGCGCGGGTCACGAATCCGCTCCGTTCGTCCACGGCCTGGAACCAGCGCGGGTCGTCCTGCGTGTTGTCAACGACGACCGGTTTGCCGGACGTGGCCGCAGCGCCGACGATGCCGCGCCCGGCCGGGATGCGCGAACCGAGCAGTTCTTCGCCCGCGCCTGAGGTGACTCGGAAAATGTAGTCGCCGGTGTCCTCATCGGTGAGGAACAGCGTGCCTGCCTCGCAGGCGATCAGACCAACGGCGTTATCCAGGATCAGATGCAATACCTTGTCGAGGTCCAGTGTGGCCAGCAACGTCTGAGCGATCTGGTTCAGCGTCTGCAACTGATAGGCGCGATTCTCGGCCTGGCGGTACAGCTCGGCTTTGTCGATGGCGGAAGCCGCCTGGTCTGCGATCGATGCCAGGAACTGCGCGTGATCGGCGGTGAAAGTGTGCTCGCTGGTCAGGGAGGCGGCGACCAGCGCCCCCAGAATGCGCTCGGACGCGCGCAACGGCACGCCCAGCCACGCCCGGTACGGGCGTTCTGCCGGCGTCACGCTGCGCCGCTCGCATTCCGCGCCATAGTCATCCGTGCGGATCGATTGGCCGGTGCGCACGACGATGCTCGCCAGGCCCTCGGAGTCCGGCCAGACATGGTTTTCGCGGGCCGGCAGCCTTTCGCCCTGCTCCACCACGAAAGCGTAGTGCAATGTGCCCGCGCCTTTGTCGTGCAGCACAATGTAGAAATTCGTCGTGTCGACGACGCGGCTGGACTGCGCATAGATCAGTTCCAGCAGATCATCGAATTCAATCGTGAAGTTGACCGCCTGCGACACCTGGGTCAGCACATTGAGTTGATTCAGCCGGCGCTCCAGGTTGGCCACAGCCTGCGCGCGCTCAAGCGCCACCGAGGCCTGATCTGCAATGGCCTCCAAGAATTGGATGTCGTCGGCGCCGTAGCGAGCTCCGGAACGACGAGCGCCCAGCGCCATCCAGCCCATCAAATGCTCTTTCGTCGCCAGCGCCACGAATAGCTGCGCCCCGAGGACGCCCAGGCGAGCGCGATCTTCGGCAAGCGCGCCCGGCAGCCCGGCGCCCGGCTGCACGTCGATCGTCTGCAGCTGTGCGCTCAACGTACGGGCCAGCGGACTATCGGCCTCAAAGCGCAGGTCCGTGCCGGTTTCATCATCGGCTGCGTGCGCCGTGAATTCGCCCGCCACGGCGTCTGTGAGGAAGATGTAGGTCGGGTCGGGACGAACGGTTTCAGAGAGGATGCCGTGCAGCGCCGCAACGATGGCCGGGATGTCGCCGGCTTCCGTCAGCGCATGGCTGAACTCGGCCAGCCGCTCGCGATACGCACGCTGGCCACGGAAAAAGACGCGGTCCACGAGCGCGCGCAGCCGATTCTGCAGCGGATTGAACAGCAGCGCGACGACGAAAATAAAGACGCCGAGCAGCAGCGGATTATCAGCCGGGACCCGGGCGCCGAGCAGCAGACCCGCGCCCGTCACTACGAGGGCATAACCCAGTACAATCAGCGCGAGCTGGAGCGTATACGAAGCTAGCTGGCCAAATATCATAGTGCAGGTTCATTTTACGCGCTGGCGCGGGCATTGCAAACCCGCGCTGGTACTGGATGCGACCGGCCGAGCATGGTGGGTGGATGGTAGTCGTGGGAGTATAATCTCTGCTGACACGTGAAGCGTTAATCCGAGTTAACGCAGCACGAATTATCCATTTACGCGCGACTTCAACGCATGCCCATATCGTAATCGCCGATGCCCACTTCCCCCATCCGCGTACTCATTGCCAAGCCCGGCCT
>JBHHUI010000477.1:0-3311 GCA_046753805.1 Anaerolineales bacterium | reverse complement strand
TAGCAGTTCCTACGGATTTCGGCCAGGCCGCTCAGCGAAACAAGCTGTGATGGCTGCACGCGCCCATTGCTGGCGGTACAACTGGGTCGTCGACATTGATATTCAGGCGTTCTTCGATTCCATCGACCATACGCTACTGATGAAGGCGGTCCGTCACCATACGGATTGTGCGTGGATGTTGTTGTACATTGACCGCTGGCTGAAGGCGGAAGTGGTGTTGGCCGAGGGGACGGTGGAAGAACGCATGCGAGGCACGCCGCAAGGTGGTGTGATCAGTCCGTTGTTGGCAAATTTGTATTTACATTATGCGTTTGATACGTGGGTAGATCGGGAATTTCCGGATATTCGCTTCGAGCGTTATGCTGACGACATCGTCTGTCATTGCCATTCCATGGCGCGGGCACGTAAGTTTCTGGCAGCGTTGACCGAGCGCTTTACGCGTTGCGGTTTAACCCTTCACCCACAAAAGACGCGGATCGCCTATTGCAAGGATGATAAACGTCGCGGGCAGTGGGAGCATACTAGCTTTGACTTCCTTGGATTCACCTTCCGTCCGCGTGCGGCGTGTAGTCGTACCGGTCATCGATTTGTTGGATTTAATCCGGCAGTGAGTCGGCGCGCATTAAAGAGGATGGGGCGAGAGATTCGTCACTGGAATCTACAGCGTCGTACCGACAAGCGGCTGGCTGATCTGGGTCGGATGTTCAATCCGATTTTACGCGGCTGGATCAACTACTTCGGCTGGGTGAACAAGTCAGGGTTGGTGGAACTGCTTAAGCGACTCAATTTGAGGTTAGCGCGTTGGGCGATGAACAAGTATAAAAAGCTCAGAGGGCACCGGCGCAAGGCGCGGCGGTGGGTGCGTTCGTATATACGGGCGCATCCCCGGGACTTTGCTCACTGGACGTTCATTTATCCTCGAATGGTTGGATGACAGGAGCCGTATGAATCGAGAGGTTCACGTACGGATCTGTGAGAGCCTTGGGGTGAAATTCCCCAGGGCTACTCGACCCCCCCTCAAGGCCGGTCGCAAGAGCCAGGGCAAGATGCGCCAGGGATACTTGTGGCCGATGTACGGCGAGGCGGATGAAATCGTGTTCCGCTACGCCCCGACCCGGGAACATCGCCATGTGCAGGCCTTCCTGGGGGACTTTAAGGGCACCTTACTCAGCGATGGCTACAAAGCCTATGCGGCCTATGCCAGAAATCACAACGAGGTCGTCCACGCGCAATGCTGGAGTCACTGTCGGAGAAAGTTTGAGGGAGCGCAGGAAAGCGAGCCCGATGCCTGCGGCGAGGCCTTGGCCATTATCGGGGCACTGTATCGTCATGAGCAGATTATTCGCGACAAGAAACTGCGCGGGGAAAACAAACGGGTTTACCGGATGCAATATAGCGAGCCCATCGTGAAGGCCTTTTGGCGCTGGTGCGACGGGCAGTGTCAGCGCGGGGATTTATTACCCAAAAGCCCCCTGGCCAAGGCGCTGAAGTATGCCATGGCCAGGCAAGCGAGCCTTGAGGTGTTCCTCAGTGATGCGGATGTTCCGGTTGACACCAACCACCTGGAACGGGGGCTGCGTGTCATTCCGACAGGAAAAAAGAATTGGTTATTTTGCTGGACGGAGATCGGGGCCGAGCGGCTCGGAGTGATTCAGAGCTTGCTGACGACCTGCAAACTGCAGGGAGTCAATCCCTACACCTATCTGGTCGATGTCCTGCAGCGCATCAGTGAACACCCGGCTCGCCGGGTCATTGAACTGACGCCGCGTGTATGGAAAGAGAAGTTTGCGGGCCATCCGTTAGGCTCGGATCTGGACCGCTATGGCGATTAATATCGACACTATGACCGTTGCGGAGCTGGTGGCCTTGAACCAGCGAATCGTGGAGCGTCTGAAGTTCCTGGAATCACTACAAACCCATAAAGACATGATGGCCTTTAACATCGGGGCGCGGGTGAGCTTTGAGTCGCCCAGGGGTGGCCGGCAGCTTGGTACGCTGGTCAAGTTTAACCGCAAGACGGTTACGGTGATGACGGATAATGGTCAGCGCTGGAATATCTCACCGCATTTACTATCGCCCGTTAAAGATGCCAATCCCACACAATCGTTTCTCTATGCGGGCGAGAAAAAACTGGAGTAATCCAGCATAGTGGGCCGTCCAACCACACGCTGCGCTGTGTTTACAATTACGTCCTGGAATGGCCGGTTACACAACAGGTCCACATCCGTCGCGGCAAGGGCCATAAAGACCGCCTGGTCCCGCTGCCCGACCTCACCTGCAGGGCCCTGCGCGCCTTGTGGTGCAAACACCGCCATCCCACATTGTTGTTCCCCAATGCCACGGGCTCGCCCGAGCGTATCCGTAGCGCGCCTTCCCACATGGATCGCGGCGGTGCCCAGGGCGCCATGAAGGCGGTCGTGCGTAGTTGCGGGATTAAAAAAAAGTCTCCATCCATTCCCTTCGGCACAGTTTTGCCACCCATCTGCTTGAACGCGGCTTAAGTCTTCGCCATATCCAGGGCCTGCTTGGCCACGCCAGCCCCGCCACCACCGCCCGCTACCCTCATCGAACATTACCTCCCCGCACTCAAAGCCCGCTACGCAGGGCGCCTGTTGCCCAGTCACTTGCGGGCCATCAGTGCAATACGCCGCTGCCGCACAGCCGATGCGGGCTCGATACAACTGCGCTGCCCCGCATGTTCCACACAACAGCAATGCCCCCGCTCGTGCGGCCACCGCAGTTGTCCCAAGTGTCAGAACCATGCCGCTACCGTGTGGCTCGACCGCCAACGGGCCAAACTCCTGCCGGTCGAGTACTTCATGGCCACTTTCACTTTGCCCCGCGAACTCAGGGCCCTGGCCTGGCGTCATCAATCCGTGCTGTACGGCATTTTGTTCGCCGCGGCCTGCTCGACTCTGAAGGACTTTGGCCGCACTCCCAGGCATCTGGGGGCCGAACTCGGCATGAGCGCGGTCCTGCACACCCACTCCCGGCGCCTCGACTTCCACCCCCATGTCCATGTCATCATCCCCGGCGGGGGCGTGGACAAGCTCAGGCGCCAGTGGAAAAAGACCAAAGGCAAATACCTGTTCAATGCCCGGGCTTTGGCCTCAGTCTTCCGCGCCCGGGTGCTGGCCGCTGTCCACGAGGCCGGCTTGACACTGCCCGGGGCGGTCCCCGCAAAATGGGTCGTCCATTGCGCCCGTGTCGGCAGTGGCGAGCCAGCCCTGAAATACCTGTCCCGCTATCTGTACCGGGGCGTTGTCAGCGAAAAGAACATTGTCGCCCACCACGATGGGAGGGTGACGTTC
>JBHHUI010000476.1:0-3313 GCA_046753805.1 Anaerolineales bacterium | reverse complement strand
GGTTTGGCGACGTATCCTTGTCGTTGCGCTAGCGCTGTAGCGAGGACGGCGAGATTGTTGGCGATGGCACCCCAGCCGACCCATCGTTCCATGCCAGCTTCCCCCTGGTTCAGACATCTTCGTAGTCCGCGTGAACGTCTTAGGACGCTAATGCGACCTTCAACGCCGACACGGAAACGTAAGGCTGCCTTGAACCAGGGTTGCGCTTCATACGCGCGCCGCTCTGGAGTCACCGCGCCCGGTTGGGGCAGAGCGACCTCGGCCACGCCGGCTTGTTTAGCGCAGTCTTCATTCGCGGGCGAATACACACCGCGGTCAGCGGTTGCGGTCTTCGGCGCGTGGCCGAAGAGAGCTATGTGGTGTTCCAGACACAGTGGCCACTGGTCTGCATCGGCGGGATTGCCTTCCAACAGACGGTACTCACTAACGAGCCCGCCGTCGACTTCGCTACACCAGAACTTGCGGCCGAACTCGGTCTCGTGCGGCGCGCTCTTGCCGCGCCGGATAATGGCCGTGTGGGGTTCGAACATACTGACGATCTTTTCACTTGCCGGAACAGTCTCACCTTGCAACACCCGCCGTCTAGTCTGCTCGATAACCTGTTCAAGCAGCGGCAGGTAATGCTCCAGTGTCGCGGCCAAAGCGAATGCCACTTTTCTGTCGGTCCGTTGCAACAAGGGCTGCACTTCTCGCGCTTGGGCGACCGTACTTTCCGCAATCTTGATTAGCTCACTATACCGATGACGCATTTTCTCCTGCGAAATAGCGGCTTTTTGACCTGTGCTGGCTACTTCAACTCATCCGCTCGGAATCAGCGCGTCAATTGAACGCTGTACGCCCGCAAACAGGTATTATTCTGCTCCGTCCCCACCAATTTCGGCCTAGAGCAACCCATGATCCCGAACTTTCTCGCTTTGTGGAAGCTGATTGTCAGCTACCTGCATAACGCGGTCAGACTATGGTTACGGCCAGCAACGCCCGCTCTCGCATTCGGCGCTTTGAGCGACCTAAGTCGCTCTCGCGCCGATTTGATGGCCGAAAACGCCCTGCTCCGTCAACAACTCATCGTCCTCAGCCGGCAAGTCAATCGTCCGGCACTCACCACCGGCGATCGCATCCGTCTGGGTCTTCTGGCCCGCTGCACTCAGTACTGGCGTAGCGCTCTTCTCATCGTCCAGCCTGACACTTTGCTGCGCTGGCATCGCGAGCTCTTCCGCCGCTATTGGCGGCAATAATCTCGGTCCGCGCCGCGGGGGCCACGGGTTGGACAAGAAACCATCGACCTCATCAAGCGACTCGCGTCTGAAAATCGTCTGTGGGGTGCGGAACGTATTCGTGGTGAACTCCTCAAACTCGGCATTCGCGTTGGCAAGCGCACGATCCAGCGCTATTTGCCTAGGCGCACCGGCGAATCCGGTCAGTCCTGGGCGACGTTTCTCCAGAATCACTCCCCTCGCATCTGGGCCTGTGACTTCACCATCGCACATGACCTGCTCTTCCGGCCACTGTACATTTTCGTCTTCATCGAGTTGCAGACTCGCAGGATCATCCATGTCAATGTCACCGCCGCACCGCATGACCCCTGGGTTGCCCAACAGCTGCGCGAAGCGACTGCCTGGGACCGGCATCCCGATTACCTCATACATGACCGCGACAACAAGTACGGCAGCCAATTCTCGAATCTCGCTACCCACACTGGTATCAATGAACTTGTCACTCCATATCAAGCGCCCAAGGCCAACGCATTCTGCGAACGCTTCATCGGCAGCCTGCGCCGCGAATGCCTGGATCACGAACTGGTGCTTGGCCGTGAGCAGTTGCAGCGCGTGGTCGCTGCATACATCGACTACTACAACCGCTCGCGTCCCCACCAGGGTATCGAGCAACGCATGCCGACCTTCTTCCATTACAGTCCGGAACGACCTACAGGCAAAGTCACATCGGTACCGATCCTCGGCGGCCTGCACCACAGCTATTCTCGCGCCGCGTATCTGCACTGACCATCGCGCGTCATCAATCCCAAATGAAAAGCCACCAACGATACGTTGATGGCTCGTTCCGGCTCGTAGACCGGCTGGTTATTCGCCGATTCCAGAGACTTTTGGTTTCACCTTATGCTGCCAGAGCAGCCCATATTTGCCGACAAGGCTGCTGGCCGTCTAAAACGCGTTCTCTGTCCGTAAGATTTGGAGCGACGGATCGGGCGAGTAGCCAGCACAGGGAGAGCAGGCCCGCAAGCCGAGTGGTACTGGGTGGACATCTCTGCGATTCAAGCGCAGATACCCTACGAGTTGCTGCCTGTTTATGTCGTGCAAAAGCCGCCGCTGGAGAACGAGTCGCTGCCCTACCGCAGCGCGCCGGAATTCGATCACTACAATGGGCCGCACTTGGGCTACGCCATTCAGTGGTTTGCGTTCGCCCTGATGTCGGGCATTGGCTATGTGCGATATGTCCGTGTGTCCAGTGATCAGTATATCCAATAACAAGCAACCAGCACCTCCATCCACCGAATCCCAAACGCCGTCACGGCCTCAGCAGCGCGCCCAGGCGCACAACCTCGCCCGCAATAAACAGCGCAGGAGACTCGACCGTAGCGGCCCGCTCGACAATGTCGGCCAGCGCACCGACGATGACCCGCTGCCGTGGGGTGGTCCCGGCAGCGATGACGGCCGCCGGGGTCGTGCGTGGACGCCCCTGCGCCAGCAACGCGGCCACCAACGCGCGCAAGGGTTTCACTGCCATCAGCACCACCAGCGTGTCGGCCCGGGGCAGCTCGGGCAACGCGCCGTCGCGCGTGTGAGCGGTGACGACGGCGAAGGAGCGCGCCACCCCCCGCTGCGTCAAAGGGATGCCGGCGCAAGCCGGCACGGCCACAGCCGCCGTCACCCCGGGCACGACTTCGTAGGGGATGCCGGCATCCGCCAGCGCCACGGCCTCCTCGCCCCCGCGCCCGAACACAAACGGATCGCCCCCTTTGAGCCGCACAACCACCTGTCCCCGGCGGGCGCGTTCCATGATGAGCTGATTGATGACGGCCTGTGACGGGTGGGGCTTCCCCGCTTCCTTGCCGACAAAGATGCGTTCGCTCGTGGGTGGGGCAAGGTCGAGCAGGGCGGGACTGACCAGGCGATCGTAGGCAACGACATCGGCAAGCCCCAAACTGCGCGCACCGCGTACGGTGATCAGCTGCGGGTCGCCGGGGCCAGCGCCCACCAGGTAGACACGACCGAGAACGGGATCGGCGCGCTGGGGAAGCTGCTCCCACTCATCGAGCGCGGCCGCGACGCGTTCCTGCACGGCTTCCATGCCCTCC
>JBHHUI010000475.1:0-3315 GCA_046753805.1 Anaerolineales bacterium | reverse complement strand
GTCGCCGTTGATGCGGGCAACGACGGGGATCGGCAAGCGATGCATGTCCCCAATTGCTTCGAGAAAAACGCGCACGGCGGCCTCGACCTCGGACGGCGGCGAGCCTTGCAGACGTGCAAACTCCGCCATGTCCCCACCCGCACAAAAGCGCCTTCCCGCGCCGGTCAGTACCAGGACGCGGATACTGGGATTAGCGCGAACCGTCTCCATCGCATCCGCCAGTTCGCGCCCCATCTCCATCGTCATCGCGTTCGCCTGCTCAGGGCGATTCAACGTCAGCCGCGCTGCCGCCCCCTCCGTTTCAAGTTTAAGTGTGTTGTATCCCATGTCCTCCCCTCCTCCAACTCAAACAACACCCGCTACTTGCTCGCGGATGACTCGTTTCAGCAACTTGCCGGTCGGGTTGCGTGGCAATGGTTTTTCTGTTATCACGAGCTTTTTCGGCAGCTTATACTTGCCGAGCTTGTCGCTGCAGTGCTGCACCACCTCGTCCAACGTGAGCGCCTGCCCTTCCTTCAGCCGGGCGACCACACAGACCGCCTCGCCCCAATCAGGGTCGGGTATACCAATCACGGCCGCCTCGGCGATTTGTTCCATCGCGGCCAACACGCCCTCGATCTCGGCCGGGTAGATGTTTTCGCCGCCGGAGATGATCATGTCCTTCTTGCGTTCGACGATGTACAGGTAGCCTTCCTCGTCCACTTTCCCCAGGTCGCCCGTAAGGAGCCAGCCGTCTCTGACTGTCTCGGCGGTGGCGGCTGGGTTGTTCCAATATTCGCGCATGACGTGCGGACCGCGAATGATAATCTCACCCACCTCGCCGGGGGGCGTGTCGCCGCCCTCCTCATCCACGACGCGGATGTCGGTGTGGAACATGGGCAGCCCGGTGGAGCCGACTTTTTCCAGCGCGCGCGCCGCGTTGAGCACGGCCGCCCCGCCGGTTACCTCCGTCAGGCCGTACACTTGCTGAATAGCAATGCCGCGCTGCGCCCACGCCTGGATGAGCGGGACAGGCACGGGCGCCGTTCCACACAACGCCCAACGCACGCTTGTCAGGTCGACTTCTTTGTAGGCCGGAACCTGGAGCATAAAATTGAGCATCGCCGGTACGGCCAGGAAGGAGTTGACCTTGTGCGCTTCCACGGCTTGCAGGAAACCCGTCGGGTCGAAGGCCTTCATCAGCACCGTGGTCGCGCCGATGTGGGTATCAATCACCACGTAGATCAACGCGCCAATGTGGAAAAGCGGCAGCGCAACCAGCACGCGGTCGTCCGTGCGCCAATCCACGCTGAAGCTGACCGTACACGAGTCGTAGAACAGGTTGTTGTGCGTGAGCACCGCGCCCTTAGGGCGGCCGGTTGTGCCGGCCGTGAACATGATCACAAGCGGGTCGTCGCCCGCCCCCCCGATGGGAGGCTCATGTGCCGGCTGCCCCTCGAGCAGGACCGCGTAACTGTGATCACCCTCCGGCGCTTCGCCGCCAACCGTGACATAGGCTTTGGCCGAGAGATCGCCTCGAACTCCGGCGACCGCCTCGGCGAACTCCGGCCCATAGGCCAGCACACGGATACCGGCGTCGTTGGCGATGAAGGCGATCTCGGGCGGGGCCAGCCGCCAGTTGATGGGTACGGCGATGGCCCCAAGTTTGGCCAGGCCGAAGAAACACTCCAGGAACTCCGGCGAGTTGCCCATGAGCAGGCCAACGCGGTCGCCAGATTGGACGCCGAGACCGGCAAAGCCGTGTGCGGCGCGGTTGGCGCGTTCGTTCCAATCCTTGTAGGTGATCTCGCGCCCTTCAAAGATCAGACCGATCTTATCTGGTTCCAGCCGGGCGCGTTTTGCCAGAAATAAGCCAATATTGGTTTGCATGGTATGTGCCTTCTTGTAAGAAATTCTGAATTCGTTTGGGCTGAAGAACGGAAGGTAAAATCCTTAACCAGCCGCAATCTTCAGCAATATTTCGGCCAGGGCCTGTGGCTGCGTCAGCATCGCGTCGTGGCCGGTGTGAGTCTGGAAAACTTCCCAGCCCAACTGGCGCGCTTTTTCCTCATAGGCGGCAAGGTAGGGGAACCCCGTGCAGCGAATGAAGTATTTGGGGATGTCCCGCGCGGCCGGGTTTTGCACGCGCACTTTCTCCTTGAACGTCAGAACCGGGGTATAAACCAGCCGCGCCGTCAGCCAGGCCACATCTTCTTCATCAGCGTCGTCTCCCAGATAAAAAGCGACGTCACCTGGAGGCAGCAGCCAAACTTCCTCCGCACCCTCCTCCAGGCTTTTACCTTCGCCGCTTACCAGCGTCGCCCGCATCCCCGCCTCCGACTCTGGCCCCAATATGTCGAACAGCGATTGGTTATCCTCCGGGATGAAGGCATCCAGGAAAACGAGCTTGCTGATTTTGTCTGGCATCCGTTCCGCGACGCCGGTGATTACCAGGCCGGAATAGCTGTGGCCGACCAGAATGACTTCCTGGAGTTGGTTATCTCGAATGAGATGTACGATGTCTTGAATGTGCGCATGGAGTCCAATGTGCTTACCGGCCGGGTGGTCGCCTGCGCCCATTCCGCTGAGCGTCGGCGCATAGACGGATGTTCCGCGCTGTCTGAGAATATTCTCAACCTTGTACCAGGCAGAACCGTTATGCCACGAACCATGAATGAGAATGAAAGTCATGCGGCAATCTCCTTTACCGGTTGATCTTGAATACCTTGATTGCATTATCCCGCAACAGCTTTCGCTTCGCTTCCAATTTAATCCCCAGCGCTTCCACGTCGTCCAGGCAGCGCTGGAAGGAGAGGAGCGGGTAATCCGTAGCCCACAGCACCTTGTCCTGCCCCCAGCCATTGGCGAATTTGACGAACGACTCCGGCCAGCGCTTGGCAGGTCGAGCAGAGGTGTCGATGTAGATGTTGGTATGCTTCCAGGCCAGGATCATCATCTCCTCGTGCCAGGGTTGGCCCAAGTGGGCGCCGAGGATGACGAGCTCGGGAAAGGCGAGGGCCACCTCGTCGAGGTAGATCGGTCGGCCCGCCTCGGAAGGGAGCAGCGGGCCTGTGTGGCCGACCTGCAGCGCGACCGGGATGTCGTACTCGCAGCACTTGGCGTAGATCGGCCAATAAGCGCGCGCGGTGGGCGGCAGGCCGGTGACGCCGTCGCCGTAGGCATACGGCTCCAGGCGCAGCGCGATGAGGCCCAGTTCTTCGACCATGCGCTTGATCTCGCCCAGCACCTGCATCGGCTTGCCGCGCGGGTCTACCGTGCCGCAGCCGACGAACTTGTCCGGGTAGCGCCGCACCCAGGCCGCGACCATCTCATTCG
>JBHHUI010000474.1:0-3316 GCA_046753805.1 Anaerolineales bacterium | reverse complement strand
GGCGGCAACGGCGTGAAGGTCGGCTCCCCCGGCTGCAGCGTGCGCGTGGCAGTGGACGTCGCCGTGGCCGACGGGCTGGGCGTGAATGTGGCTGCCGGCGTGGGCGAAGCCGTCCCCGTCGGGGTCTGCAGCGCAGCCAGCACGCGCGTCCTCGCTCCCCCGGCGTTGAATCCCAAAAGGATCACGGCTGCGACGGTCAACCCACCGGCCAGAGTCCATAGCGAGCGCGCGCCGCCCAACTTATGCATCATTGTCGACAATCGTAACCGTGGCCGTATTGATCCCGCCGAGCACAGCGTTGGACGCGCCCGACAGCGACACCTGGAAGTGCTCGTCAGCTTCCACTTCACTGTCATCAAACACTTGGATGCTGAATGTCTTACTGGTCTCGTGCGGCCCAAAGGAAACCGAGCCGGTCGACGGGTTGAAATCCGTCCCGGCATCGGCGGCGCCGGACGTGGGGACATAGTTCACCGTGACGAGGTTGACCGAAGCCCCGCTGAGGGTGATCGTGAGGCTGACGGTCGGCGTGCCCTCGGTCACCACATAGGTCGCCGGCTCAAATTGCACGGTCGGCGCAGCGTCGTTATCCAGAATCGTCACGGTCGCAGCTTGTGCAGCGCCCAGTCGGGCATTCACCGGCGACTCGAGCACGACGCCGAAACTCTCCTGCACCTCCACGGCGTCATCGTCCAGGATGGAGAACCGGAGTGTTTTTGTCAGGGCCTGCGGCTCGAATGTGATCGTTCCGCTCGCCGCATCAAAGTCCAGCCCGGCGGTCGCATTGCTTGCGATAGTGCGGAAGTTCACCTGCACCTCCACCACGGATGGCGCCGACAGGACGACGGTGAATTCAACATCGACATTCGCCTCCTCGACAACCGTTGCGCTCGCAGCAAAACTCACCTGCGGATCATTATCCGTAATAGTCACAGTGATCGACGCGCCGGTCGCGATTGTAGCGTTCGTCGCATCGGAGAGGGAAATGATCACGGTTTCATCAGACTCAACGTCGCCGTCGTCGAGCAGCGTGAGTTGGAAGGACTGGCTGGAGACGCCGGCCCCAAATGAAAGTACGCCGGAACCGCCGACAAAATCTGCGCCGCCCGCCGCGCTCCCGCCGACAGTCAGATACGCGACCCCGGAGGGCTGACTCAGATCGCCGGCGCGCGTGACCGTAATTGTTGCCGCGCCATCGCCTTCGGACACGACCAGAGCCGTCTGTGCAAATGCAAGAACGGGCGTGGGCCCGCTTGTGGCGGCCGGGCCGGCCGGCGTTGCCGTGGGACTCGCGGCTTCCGGCGACGCAGCGGCGGCGCCCGGCGGCGCATAAATCAGTGCGCCGACGCGAATAGACGTCGTGCTTCCGAAGCAATTGGCTTGTTGCAGCGCAAGCACCGTCGTGCCAAAGCGCTGGCTCATATTAAACAGGGTATCGCCGCGCTGAACCGTGTACAACCCCCACCCGGCCGGCGGCCCACACGGTGCCGGCGGCGGCGCTTCCATCGGGAGATAGACGACCTGCCCCACAATCAGGCTCGTTCCTTGCAGGCAGTTGCCCTGTTGGAGCGCTGTCACCGGCGCGCCAGCCCGCTGTGACAGCCGGAACAGGGTGTCGCCGGTCTGGACCGTATACGCCGACCATCCACCCGGTATCTCGCACCCGTCGACGACAAGCGGCTGCACCGTTGCGGTCGATGTCGGCGATGATGTAGCGGAGGGCGGCTGCAGCTGCGTTGCAGTGAGTGCTGAATGCGTCGGCGTGCTCGAAGGCCGGATGGTACTCGTGCGGCTGGGCGCGGACGACGCCGTTGTCGTCGCTTTTCTTTCGGTCGTCGGCGAATGCGCGGGCGTGACAGCGCCTGCGGGCAACTGGGATGTGTTGGACGGCGCGCGGGTCGCCACTGC
This sequence comes from Anaerolineales bacterium, assembly GCA_046753805.1. GTDB lineage: Bacteria > Chloroflexota > Anaerolineae > Anaerolineales > JBHHUI01 > JBHHUI01. Next base: position 1,408 of record JBHHUI010000474.1, on the reverse strand, counting down.
ACTGGCCGGGGTGACTGCTGCGGCCACCGGAGTACTGTTACCGCCCCCAAGCTGGCCGGCCTCGCCATATGAGAGGACGAATGCGGCAGCCAGCGTTGCGACGGATAAGGCGCCCACCAGCAGTCCACCCAGCGCCTCGCGCAGCCTGCGCGGCCCGGCGGGGGATTGCTCCTCCGGGCTACTCATTCTGCCGGACGCGCGCCGTTCTCGCTGATCGCCACAGCTGGGAAGAGCACATTAAACGTCGAGCCGACTCCCGGCTCGCTCTCGACCCAGATGCGTCCGCCATGTGCTTCTACCAGCGTCTTGGCAACGCTCAGGCCGATGCCGGTATCGCCGACTCCCTGAATCAAAGGATTGTCTGAACGGTAAACACGCGAAAACACACGACCCTGGTCCTCAGGCGGAATGCCTTCGCCACTGTCACGCACCGCGATGAATAGGATCGAGCCGTCCGGCGCTCCGCCGGCGTCGGCCCTGGCCATAATTTCGACCTCCCCATCGGGGCGGGACGCAAGGGCCGCATTGTTCAGCAGGTGTTGCATGATCAGGTACAGCGAGTCGCGGTCGGCCCGCATGTGCGGCAGGTTCTCGTCAATGTCCATGCGCAGCACGATGCCTTTGTCGCGGAATTGCGCACTGCCGCTGGTAATGGCCTCTTCGAGCACCCCGGTCACATCGACCCGTGATGATCCGACTTCGATCGCGCTCGCGTCAAGGGTGGAAATGCGCACAAGATCGTCGAGCAACATCTGAACCCGCTCGGCACTGCTCTTGATACGTTCCAGGAATTGGCGCTGCAACGCGCCGATGATCCCCGCTTGCTCGCCGAGCAACAGTTCCGTGTATCCGACCACCGACGACATGGGCTGGCGGATATCCTGCGCGATGGCGACAACGGCATCCCTCGACTGTTCATCCATGGACCCGATACGCGCCAGCGCGTTCAGATCGGCCAGGTCGCCGTCAAACGCCGCGCTGACCGCTTCGAGTTCTTGCTGGATGGCCGCCAGTTCGCCTCGCAGGTGTTCGACTTCGGCTTCCGCCCGTTCCGCGCGTTCGCGGTTACCATCATCCACCGGCGTCTGTACTTCGAGCGCAGCTTGCAAGTCATCGCGCTCCTGCTGCAGTGTTTCCAGTTGTTTGCGCAGCTCCTCCACGAGTTGTTGCATGTCATCGGGCGTGCTGTTCCAATCGGGTTGGTCCTGCATGAGCGCAGTCAGGCTTTCGAGCTGCACGCGGTCGCGCTCGCTCTGTTCACGGGCCGCCTGCAGGTCGGCTGTGACGCGCTCCGCAAATTCGCGCGCGCCCCGAGCATCGGCCTCCGCGCTGCGCGCCTGTTCGCGCGCCGTCGTCAGGTCGGCGCCGATCCGCAGGCGGGCCTCGAGCGCGATCAGCGCCCGCGCGA
>JBHHUI010000473.1:0-3316 GCA_046753805.1 Anaerolineales bacterium | reverse complement strand
CTATTCGTGTTATTCGTGGACAGCCGCCATTCGTGCTATTCGTGTTATTCGTGGACAGCCGCCATTCGTGCTATTCGTGTTATTCGTGGATCACTCCGGGAATATTCCCGCGCTCCTGGCGATGATGCCGAGCATGACCTCGTCCGCGCCGCCGCCGATGGAAGCCAGGCGGGTGTCCCGAAAATAGCGCGCGATGGGATATTCTTCCACGTATCCCATGCCGCCGTGGAATTGCAGACAGGTGTCCGCCACCCGGCGGCTGAGACGCCCCATTTTCAGCTTGGCCATGGAGGCTTCGCGGGTCATGTCCCGTCCGGCGACGTATTTACGCACACAGTGATAGTTGAGCTGGCGCAGCGCCTCCACTTCCGCCAGCAACTCGCTCAGCTTGAAGTACACCCACTGGTTCTCCAGCAGCGGACGACCGAACACGCGCCGCTCGCGGCAATAGTTGATGGTCATCTCGATGGCGCGCTCCATTCCGGACACGGCCATGATTGACGCCGCCAGGCGCTCGACCTGAAACTGCTCCATCTGCACGTAGAAGCCATTGCCTTCCGGGCCGATGCGGTTGGCCTGTGGCACGCGCACATTGTCGAACGAAAGGATGGCGGTGTCGCTGCTGTGGTTGCCCAGCTTTTCGAGTTTGCGACTCACGCTGAACCCCGGGGTGCGTGTGGGAACGATGATGAGCGACATCCCACGAAACCCTTCGTCTTCGCTCGTACGGGCGAGCAACGTCAGGTAATCGGCCTGGGCGCCGCTGGTGATCCACATCTTCGAGCCGTTGATGACGTAGTCATCGCTGTCCTTCTTGGCGCGCGTCCGTATCGAGGCCACGTCCGAACCGGCGTCCGGCTCGCTCACCGCGATGGAGAACACGGCCTCGCCGGTCCCGGCCGGGCGCAGGAATTCCTGCTTCTGTTCGGGCGTGCCATATTGGGCGAGGGCCGGGGTCGCCATATCGGTTTGCACGGCGATTGCCATTGGCACCCCGGCGCACTGGGCGCGCCCGATTTCTTCGAGGAAGACAGTCTGGTACCAGTAGTCAACGCCGCCGCCGCCAACTTCTTCCGGATAGGTCAGGCCCAACAGGCCCAGGTCGCCCATCTTGCGGAAAAGCTCGTGCGCGGGGAAGATGCGCTCCGCCTCCCATTCGTCCACGTAGGGGTTGATCTCGGTTTCCACGAAGCGTCGCACGACCTGACGCAGGGCTTCGTGTTCGTCGGTGAAATAAAGCGACGGGGACGACATGCGGTCACCTCCCTGGAAAGGACTACATGCGGAAAACGCCGTAGCGCGGCGCGCCCGGGGTGATGTAATCGACGTTGTGCGCCACGGAGAGACCGATGCTGAGCGCGCGGCGCGTGTCGCGCGGGTCCAGTATGCCATCGTCCCACAGGCGCGCCGTGGCGTAATAGGGCGTGGATTCCTGCTCGAACTTGCGCAGTGTCTGCCGGCGCAGCTTCTCGATGGCGGCTTCGTCCGGCTCGGCGCCTTTGCGGCGCGCCGCCTCCTGCTGCACAATCGCCAGCACGCCGGCGGCCTGTTCGCCGCCCATCACGGCCACGCGGCTCGTGGGCCAGGCCCACACAAAGCGCGGGTCGTAAGCGCGGCCGCACATGGCGTAGTTCCCGGCCCCATACGAGCCGCCCACCATCACACTGAACTGTGGCACGGTCGCGCTTGCCACGGCGTTGATCATCGCCGAGCCGTGCTTGATGATGCCGCTGCGTTCGTAATCGGCGCCGACCATGAAACCGGTGATGTTGTGCAGGTAGATTAACGGCGTGCGCGATTGGTTGCAGAGCTGGATGAACTGTGTGGCCTTGTGGGCGCATTCGGAGAACAGGATGCCGTTGTTGGCCAGCATCCCCACCGGATAGCCATCGATGAACGCATGGCCGGTGACCAGCGTGGGGCCGTAGTCGCGCTTGAATTCCAGAAAGCGCGAACCGTCCACCAGCCGCGCGATGATTTCGCGCATGTCAAAGGGGATGCGCGCCTCAGCCGGGATGACGCCGAGTAGCTCGTCCGGATCGTAGCGTGGCTCTTCCGGCGTCTGTCGGCGGCGCTGGCCGGCCGCCGGCTTGGACTGCTTGAGCTGCGCCACGATCTGGCGGCCAATGCGGATGGCGTCGGCGTCGTCCTCCGCCAGATAATCGCCCAGACCGGATTCGCGCGCGTGTAGTTCCGCGCCGCCCAACGTTTCGTCGTCCACCTGCTCTCCGGTGGCCATCTTCACCAGCGGTGGGCCGCCGAGGAACACCTTCGACCGGCCGCGCACCAGTACGGTGTAGTCGCTCATGCCCACAACGTACGCGCCGCCGGCCGTCGCATTGCCGAACACGAGCGCGATTTGCGGCACGCCCGCCGCCGAGAGGCGCGCCTGGTTGGCGAAGCCACGGCCACCCTCCACGAAAATCTCGGCCTGGTAGATCAGATTCGCGCCGCCCGATTCGACGCCGATCACCATCGGCAGGCGGTTCTCCAGCGCGATGGTCTGCGCCCGCAGCGTCTTGCGCAGGGTCATCGGGTAGATGACGCCGCCCTTGACCGTCGGGTCGTTAAGGGAGAGCAGGCACTCGACGCCGCCGACCCGGCCGATGCCGGAGATGTGGCCGGCGCCCGGGCATTCGCCGTCGTACATGCCCCAGGCGGCCAGCGGGGACAATTCCAGGAAGGGCGCGCCGGGGTCGAGCAGCAATTCCAGGCGCTCGCGCGGCAGCAGTTTGCCCCGGGCGCGCATCTTCTGGATGGCCCGTTCACCGCCGCCCTCGCGAGCGGCCGCCATGCGCTCGTTCAGCTCGTCCAACAGGGCGAGCATGGCAGCGCGGTTGGCCTGGTACTCCGCGCTGCGCGTGTCAATTGTCGTCTCGAGTACGTCCATCGGGGGTATTATAGTTGCCCCCATTGCGGCGGCCAATTACAATAACCTACGCATGAACAACCTCCTGTACACGGTCGAAAACCAGATTGCGACGTTCGCCATCAACCGCGAGCCGAAGCTGAACGCGCTCAGCGCGGAGGTGCTGCAGCTCTTTCTGCGCGGGCTGGACGAAGCCGAAGCTGACCCCGAAGTACGGGTGGTAGTCGTGACCGGTTCCGGCGAGCGCGCATTTTGTACCGGGGGCGACCTGGCCTCCGGGGAGTTGGGGGAGAACAGCCCGGCGCGCCTGTACGCCCGGCTGCTCAGGCGGCTGAACGGGTTTCCAAAGCCGAGCATTGCGCGTGTGAACGGGTACTGCCTGGCGGGCGGCATGGGCCTGATGCTGGCGTGCGACCTCGCCATCGCGCGGGAGGACGCCCGCTTCGG
>JBHHUI010000472.1:0-3317 GCA_046753805.1 Anaerolineales bacterium | reverse complement strand
AGATTTGATTGCGGATTTGGGGCAAGCGCTTGCTGCAGTCGAAAACAATCGGTAAATGTTTGTTTACTCGTAACTCAGCCACAGGCCGAAGGAGGCCGAAAAATGGATGTGCGCGGGGGCGCCCGCCCCCGCGCACATCCATTTTTCGGAAATTCTCTTTGTAAGGGCCTTGAACAAAAGGGAGAGACCATGCAAACATACCGCCTGGCCCTGATCGGCTTTGGCAATGTGGGGCAGGGTTTGGCCAGCATTCTCGCAGAGCGGGGGGAGGCGCTGGCGGAGCGATTTGGCGCGCGGTTCCAGATCGTGGCCGTCAGCGATCTGCTTAAAGGCAGCCTGTACGACCCCGGCGGGTTGGACGCTGCCGCGCTGCTCGCTGCCGTTCGCGAGCACGACAGCCTGGAGTCCGTGTCCGCGCCGGAGCGCGGCTGGGACGCACTGCGCACGATCGCCGAGACAGAAGCGGATGCCATCGTCGAGATGAGCTACACCAATCTCGAAACCGGCGAACCAGCGTTGAGCCACGTCCGGGCTGCGCTACAGGCCGGCCGGCACGTGGTCACGACCAACAAAGGGCCGACGGCGCTGTTCTTCCCCGAGCTGCTCCAACTCGCGCGCGAGCAGGGCGTACAGATCGGCGTGGAGGGCACCGTGCTCAGTGGCACGCCGGCGATACGCATGGGGATGGAGATGCTCGCCGGCGCCGGGATCACCAAAGTGCAGGGCATTCTCAACGGCACGACAAACTACATTCTCACGCAAATGGAGGCCGGAGCGAATTACGCCCAGGCGCTCGCCGAAGCGCAAGAGAAGGGTTACGCGGAGGCGGATCCCACCGGCGACGTGGAGGGGCACGACGCGGCCGGCAAAGTGGTGATCATCGCCAATCTGCTGCTGGGCCTGCCGCTGACGATGAGGGATGTCCGCCACGAAGGCATTACACACCTGACCCCGCAGGATATCAACGCGGCCCGGGATGCCGGCGAGCGCTGGAAGCTGATCGGCAGCGTGGAGCGCACAAGCACAGCAGGGTTTCAGGCGAGCGTGCAGCCCGTGCGCATTTCGCGTGAGCACCCGCTGGCGTCCATCGGCGGTGCGACGAACGCCCTCACCTACAGCACCGACCTGCTCGGCGACGTGACGCTGGTCGGCCCCGGCGCCGGGCGCGTCGAGACCGGGTATGCGCTGATCGGCGATCTGTTAGCGATCCATCGGAACGTGAAGCGTGAAACGTGATGGTCTAAGGAATTGCAGCCGCTCAGTCTAAAGCCCCCGCGCACATCCATTTTTCGGCCTCTATCGGCCGGTGGGTAGTTACGAGGAATTATTTTTTATGAAAATGCTCTTGAATGACGAGTGGGTGGAGCGGGACGATAAGCTCGAGGTGCGCGACCCACACGACGACAGCCTGGTCGACACCGTCCCCCGGGCGAGCGCCGAAGATATGCTCGCCGCCATCGCGGCCGCCGAGGCTGGCTTTGCACGCGCCCGCCGTATGCCTGTCTACGAGCGCATGGCGGTCTTGAACAAAGCGGCCGAAACGCTCGCAGCCCAACACGAAGACTACGCGCGCACCATCGCGCGCGAAGGCGTCAAGACCATCCGCGAGGCGCGCAAGGAAGTGACGCGCTGCATCCAGACGCTGCGCATCAGCGCCGAGGAAGCGCGCCGCCTGAACGGCGAGACGATCCCATTCGACCAGATGCCGGGCAGCGAGAACCGCAGGGGGTATTTTAGTCGCGAACCCATCGGCGTCATCGGCGCCATCACGCCGTTCAACGATCCGTTGAACCTGGTCGCCCACAAGGTCGGGCCAGCGCTGGCGGCCGGGAACGCCGTGATTGTCAAGCCGGATTCCAAGACGCCGCTCAGCGCGCTCAAGCTGGCCGAGGCGCTGCACGACGCCGGGACGCCAGCCGGAGCGCTGCAGGTCATCAGCGGCCCGGGCAGCGAAGTGGGCGACGTATTGGTCACCGATCCGCGCGTGCGCATGATCTCCTTCACGGGTGGGTTGGAAACCGGCGAAGCGATCATGCACAAAATTGGTCTGAAGAAAGTAGGCATGGAATTGGGCAGCAACGCGCCCGTTATCGTGATGGCCGACGCGGACCTGGAGCAGGCGGTGGAGGCCAACGTGAGCGGTGCGTTCTGGGCTGCAGGGCAGAACTGCCTGCATGTACAACGACTGCTGGTGCAAGAGAACATCTACGCCGAGTTTTCGCAGCGCTTCGTGGCCGCCGCCGAAAAATACAGAGTGGGCGACAAGCTGGAAGAGGCCACGGACATGGGGCCGCTGATCAACGAGTCGGCCGCCAGGCGCGTCGAACGAATGGTAGACGAGGCGGTGGCCGCTGGCGCGACGTTGCTTACCGGCGGCGAACGGAGCGGCGCGTATTTTGCGCCCACAGTGCTGGAAAATGTGCCGGATACGTGTACTCTGGCGAAAGAAGAAATCTACGGCCCGGTGACCGTGATCTACCGTTTCCAGACCCTCGACGAGGCCTTGCGGCGCGCGAATGATGTGAACTACGGTTTGCAGGCAGGCATCTTTACGCGCGATTTGCAGACCGCTTTCCGGGCCGCCGCCGACTTGCACTGCGGCGGGGTCATGGTGAACGACAGTACAGATTACCGGGTGGATGCCATGCCCTTTGGCGGCGTCAAAGGCTCTGGCCTCGGACGGGAAGGCATTCGCTTTGCGCTGCAAGAGATGACCGAGCCAAAAGTGGTGTGTTTTAACCTGTAGCATATCGGTACAGGAAATTCCGAAAAATGGGTGTGCCTGTGGGGCGGGCGCAGCCGCCCCGCGCGCACACCCATTTTCGGTCCCTTCGGCAGGTTGGGGCTGAATAGCTTGACAATGTCACATTAACTTACTCGCCGGCATTTGCGATGAGAACCAGTCTAAATGTGACATTGTCAAAATAGTTATAGAAGCTTGATATGTCTGATATGTCCAAGACAGCAGACGTGATCGTCATTGGGGCGGGCGTCATCGGCTGTGGGACGGCTTTAGAGTTGGCAAAACGCGGCTACAAGACGTTGAACGTCGACAAATTGTCGGACGCGGGTGCGGGTTCCACGAGCAATTCCTGCGCGCTGATCCGGTTTTTCTACTCCACCTACGATGGCGTGGCGATGTCGTATGAGGGCTATCACTATTGGAAGAATTGGGAGGATTATCTGGGGGTCGCAGACGAGCGTGGATTAATCACGTACACGCAGCGCGGCACGATCATGCTCAAGACCAGGGGCCACGATCACGAAAACGTGCTGCGGCTCTACGACCAGGTCGGCGTACAGTACGAGGACTGGGA
>JBHHUI010000471.1:0-3321 GCA_046753805.1 Anaerolineales bacterium | reverse complement strand
CTCCGCTACCAAGAACCATCGCCACGCTGTGCACTTTGGGATCGTCTGGCATTACGATGGCCGTTCAGTTCCGACGGACGGGGCCAGGCTTGACATTTCCATCTGGCCCAGGCCCTGGGCTTCGTTTGCACTCGAATAGACCGTTTGGCTGTTCAATCCGGCGCGACAGACCAACTCCCGGGCGGCGTGTCCGGCGGAGGTTGTAATCATGTGCTCGTCCAGCGTCTCCAGGCGTCGGTTGCGCATCAGGAACTGCCCATCAACGATGACCGTGTCGACATCCGCTGCCGTAGCTCCATGCACTATCGCGGTGGCAATGTCGTGCACCGGAACGAGATGCGGCTTTTGCATGTCGATCAAGATGACATCTGCTTTCTTGCCGGGTTCGAGCGAGCCGATTTCATCCTGAAGTCCGAGTGCGCGTGCGCCGCCCAACGTTGCCATCTCAAGAATCTGCATCGGCGTGAGGACGTCGGGTTTGCCAGTATGCACGCGCTGCAGCAATACGGTCGTCTTCAGAACGCCGAACATGTCATGATTGTGGTTCCCAATCCCGTCGCTGGCCAGGGCCACGTTGACGCCGCGCGCTGCCAACTCTGGCACGCGCGCTATCCCGGACGCCAGGCTCATGTTGCTGGTCGGACAGTGAATGACATGACCGCCGGCCGCTGCCAGCAAATCCAACTCTTCGTCGTCGAGCCAGACGCCGTGAACGACGTGGCAACGTTCATTTAACACGCCCACATTAGCAAGATGCGCCACTTCACGCAGGCCATAGTCCTCGACAGTGGCGTCGACCTCCGATGAGGTCTCCGCAACGTGAATGTGCACCGGCGTACCGTACTCTTCCGCGAGTTGGTTTGCAGCGCGCAGGTCGTCGGGCCCGGCAAGGAACAACGTTAACGGAGCCGGGCATATTTGCACGCGCCCATTCGCCGGCCTGCGCCACCGTTCGATCAGATCGCGCGTGATCTCGATTTCCTCATCCAGGCTGTATTGGAAGACATGCTCTGGCACATGCCACATCTTTGCCCGCGCTGTCGGCTGGCGCAGGCCCCTCGCAATCAATCCGCGAATGCCGCTGTTGGAGAAGACGCGGGCAATGTCATTCGTCACCTCCAAGCTCGTGTCTGCCGAGTGATTGTCAATCAGACAGGTCGTTCCGCTCTTGATCGCTTCGACGATGCTCAACGCCGCCGCCAAACGCGCGTCCTCCGATGTCATCGCCGGCGTCACGGGGTAAACGATGTCGCGCAGGAACCCCAGGAGATCAAGCCCGTCGGCCAGGCCGCGCAACAAACTCTGGAATGTATGCGTGTGCGCGTTCACGAATCCCGGTAGCGCCACCATGTCGCGGCCGTCGATTACGGTATCGGCCCGGCGTACATGCAGCTCCACTTCATCAGCGCCCCCGACAGCCAATATGCGGTCATCCGCGACGACAAGCGCCCCGTCGCGGATGACGCGGTGCGCCGGATCAAGCGTTATCAAAGTGAGATTGATCAGCGCATAAGACGCCATCAAAACAGCCCCCTATACCAATTCAGGAGTATTCGCGGCCTGAGCGATCTTTTCTTCTATGCGAAGCAAATACTCGCTAAATTCGTCCAACTCGTCTTGAGACAGCACAGACATCATCTCTGCCAGGAACGGGCGATGGGCGGCGCGGATTCCCAGTAACAGTTCTTCGCCGCTGGCCGTGATCTTGACCGTGGTAACCCTTCGATCGTTCTCGTGCGGCATGCGCGTCACAAGACCGTCGCGTTCCATTCGATCAATGAGCGACGTCAGTGTGCTGTTAGATCGGAAGACAAGTCCGCTTAAGTCCGTCAGCGATAAAGCCTGACCGCGCATTAAATGAAGCAGCACGCCGTATTGTGCCGTTGTGATTCCATGCTGGGTGAGATTCTGCTCAACGTAGCGTGATACAGCGTCAGCGGTTCGTCGGAGCAAAACGTAGGCGTCAATTGCCGGCTGCATGCCATCCCTCACTGTTTCCACCTGCCAATCCGATTGAGTCGAATCTTTAGCTACTGTCATGCGGTTTCCTCAATAGCGATCGCCCGCATCGGCGCGCCGTCAACGCCGACGAGCTTGAGCGGCAAACAGACCAGCAACACGCGCTCCTGCTCAATCTCTGCCAGGTTCGTCAACCATTCCAGGAGGATGACGCCTGCCTTCAGGAACTTGTGGTGATTTGGACTGCCACGGCCACTGGGCACAAGATGGTCGCAATCCGAGCACACGCGAAAGGGATAGACATCAGCCTGGAAGTCCAATGCCAACGACCGAATCTTTTTTTCCAGCAACCAATCACACGCATCTTCTTCCAACGAGATCATCTCGCGCCACATGCGCTCCGTCCCCCACGGCGCACGATTCGTCCAACCCGTGCGGATCAAAGCGATGTCCCCGGCTCGCACCTCCGCCCCGGAAGCTTCCAGGTCGCTGGCCCAGACGGCTTCGCCCGGCTCTTTGTGAAGCATGTCGATAACGACCGCCTCACCCACAAATTGCTCCAGCGGGATTTCATCACAAGCCAGTCCGTCCGCGTAAAAGTGACGCGGTGCATCAAAATGCGTGAATGACTGGGTGGTCGTCTCCAGCCGGTGCATCATCAGCCCTTCATGTTCGATGCTGGCGAACTGAGTCAGAATAGTCGGAGGCTCCCACTGACCAAATGCGCGCCGAGCCGGGTATTTCGTCCAGTCGTAAGCGGTTTCAATCGGTAGAGTTAGATCGATTAGACGGCGCACAAGAAAATTCCCCAACCCAGCTACGCGGGCAGCGGCAACCCCATCGACGTTACTTCTGCTCTTACGTGGTCATACATCGCTTTCCATTCGGGCTTGGGCGTAATGGTTTCAACGTCATAGCACTCGGGGAATGGGACACCTACGTCGGGATCAAGGAGCTTATCCTCATACTTGACGACAACTTGCTTCACGATGTCATTTGCCTGTTCACGGCTGAGGCCCGAGCAGCTGTGAAGGACCTCTCCCGAAAACCTGCATTCCAACGGGCTCAAATGATTCGTCCACTTCCCACCAGCAGTACGCGGTCCAATGACGACGCTCGCACCGGAAACCGACAAGGCCGTCATGATCGCTGCCGTCTCCCACAGGAGCATTTCAGTCATCGGTCCGCCAAGTTGATTGCACACAGCCTGCACCAACAAATCTGTGTTTCTCGAAAGCGCCTGCATCGTGATCCCCAGCGCCCAGATGCCATCCCGGTTCGTGTTGCAGTTATAGCGAATATCCATCATGGCGCAGCCGCCGTAGTCGGCGAAATGGATGTAATACTGGGTTATCGCCCAGG
>JBHHUI010000470.1:0-3323 GCA_046753805.1 Anaerolineales bacterium | reverse complement strand
ACATGGGCAATATCCTGCGGTCGGCGTCGTTCACGTTCAACGCGATACGTTACCAGACCGTCCACCCGGAGATCGGGACATGAGCGCAGACCAGGCCGCCAGGGCGTTGGACCGGCTCGACCTCGCAACCAAGAATTTGTCGCGGGTGGAGGAGGTCATGCAACGAGCTTCCGACCTGCCGGAGGGCATTGTCACCGGCATTATCCGGCACGCCGCGCGAACGCTCAAGCCGTTGGTTGTCGCGGCGATCCAGCGCAACTATGCCCGCTCCGGCATCAAAAATCGCACCGGCAAATTGGCGCGGGCGTTGAAGAGCATCCGGGTCGATGGTCTGATCGGACGCGGGGGGTTGCCGGTGCTGCGAGTCGCCATGCCTTCAGGAGTTGCGCCCTATCGCGACGGCGGCAAAGAAAGCGATTTTTACGAAGTCGCGGCATCGCTTAATTACGGCGCGGTGCGCGCGGGCATGCAGGACCGGGCCGCAGTGGACTTGCCGACCGGCAGGACCGGAGCGAGCAGGCGCGTGTCGGCTGTCGGCGCGAGAGCCAAACGCACGATCAAGGCGCATGCGCTCGGCCAGGGCGCGAGCGCCCGGGCGATTTCGGCGGTGGAACGGGGCCGGAAAACGCGCACCGGGAAAACGATTGTCGGCGGTAAGCACATCGGCAACAGAGAAAAAGAAACCGGCGGCAGCGTGGGATTGTCGAGCGGAATCGTGGTCATAAAACCAAAGGGGTTTTTTCGCTTGACGCCGGCGCAGCGCAAGCGCGTTGCCGGGGAGTTCGAGCGCATTGTCATGACCGGCCTGCAGAACTGGATCGTCAAAGGCAAAACATAGGAGATAAAAATGGCTGTCACCACTACCCTCTATCTGTCACAGTTCACGTTCAATGCCGTGACCTACACCAAAACATTGGGCGGGCCGCTGGACCTCATCATCAACGAGAACGCGCAACAGGTCGCGGACCGCACTGGCGACGCGCAGTACCCGACGTTCGTGGCCGTCACCGACATCGACCCGGTGGTGTTCGTCAAAATGCGCGACGTGGCGAGCCTGCCGACGCGCGGGGCCAACAGCGACCTGGTGGCGACCATTTCCGATGGCAACGCGACCAAGACGTTGACTCTCAGCACCATGACCTATATCGGCGTCGAGACCAACATCGTGCGCGCCTCGCCCGGCGAAATCGTCCTGCAGTTCGTGCATGAGAGCGCAGACGGTTCCACCAACTGGATGAGCATTGTCTGATGGACGAGCAACAGGTGGCGCTACTCCTGGAGCGATACATGCGCGCGGCGATCAGCCTGCGTATCGGCGCGCCGGCCAACGGCTGGCCGCTGGGCCTGGTCGAGGACGCCTACGACTTGTTACCCCCACCGGCGATGGATTTCGAGGCATGGGCCGCGCGGCGCGGGACGATGCGCGACGGTCGGCAAATGGCTCCGTGGCGCGGCTGAGGGCATGTCATTCTCGATCGGCGCAGGCGGCGATCTCACCTCCGCCATGGAGCAGCTCAAATCCGCAGCGAAGGACGTGCGGCGCGAGCTCGCCGACATCCGCAAACAGGAGCAGGAGGTCAAGCGCGCTGGCGGCGCGTTGACATCAGAGCAACAGGCGCGCAAACAAAATCTCATCCAGCGGCAGGACCAAATCAAAACACAGCTCGCGGTACAACGGGAGAGCCAGAAGGCGCAGCGGGAAGCCGCGAGTAAGGCGCGCACGGCCGCGCGGCAAAAAGCGGCGCGGCTCTCCAAATTTCGCGCCGGTATCTACGCGCCCACCCGGTTGCTCGGGGGCGTCGGGCCTGGAGATATAGAGGGGCTGCTGTCGCGACTCGGCGGCGGCCTGGGCCGCGCGGGCGGAGCGCTGGCAGCGCAGGCGCGCAGCAGCATTGCACGGCGGGCCGGCGCGGCGATTGCCGCAAGCGGCGAGAGCATCGCCGGTGCAGCCGGCTCTCTCGGGCTGATTGGCGCGGCGGGAGCCGCGTTGGGATTCATGGCTAAGGGCCTGGCGCAGAGCTACGGTCAGGATACCCTCGCGGCTGCGCGAGACAATGCCGCCACGGAGCGGCAGTTTCTCCAGCTCGCCCGCAGCGACAGATACGGCACGCGTTATTCTACTGAGTTCCAGCGGCAGGCAAAAGCGCGGGTGAATGCTGCGGCCGACCGCGCGCGGGAGGCCATGCGCCGATCCAGTGCGACCGAGACGTTGCGCTCCATCGTCGGTCTGGCCCCGAGCAAGGAGGCCACCGCGGCAGCGGTACGGGCCGAGAGCGTAGAGTTCCGCCGGCGCATGCAAATACGCCGCTGGGGCGCGAATTATGCGAAATTTACGAGCGCGGACACCTCGGCCGCCAACCCCTGGATACGTCGCCGCGTGCGGGAGCTCATGCACAGCGATTATGGGTATATCTCCGACCTCTGGGACGCGGCGACTTTTGGACGCTATAGCGCGCGATTTGTCGAGCAGGCGCGAACTGAGTGGCAGGAGCTGCGTGAAAAACAATGGCAGCGACAATTGCGCGAGAATGACGTGACGCGACCGGAGCACAGAGATTATCCGCAATATGTCGCTGCGAAATTAGAGAACCAAATCCATATTGAGGCTGTCGCGCGCGATCAATACGAGCGCAGCATGCAATGGAATCAATACTGAGGTCACCATATGAGCACGACATTTACGGTTGGCAGCAGCACCTTTTCGGCGCTCGACACTACGAACGGCCGCAAGGCGCTCGCGATCCTGGTTGATGCGGCCGACCTGGACCTGAAGCGGTTCCACGTGCCGGGTGTGGACGGTAATTTCGTGGTGCGCGGGGGCATCAAGGGCAGACGCATCCTGGCGCGGGTGCGCTATATCGGCAGCAACGTCGGCGCGGCGCTGGCGTTGTATGTCGCCGACCGCACCAGTTGGGAGGCCACGAGCGTGAGCATTACCGATGACGGCGGCACCTCCTACACGACCTGTAACGTCGCGAGCATGCGCGTGACCTCGCCGCCGCGTCCAACCGGCCGCGCCTCCGGCCAGGCGTATCTCGACGTCGAGGCGATCTTCACCGTGGACAAGGAGTAGAAATGGCGATCGTATCCCCAAGTACGACCACCGGCCAGGCCCTATACGACGGCACGCAATCGTTCAGGTCGCACGATGACGCCGGCGACAGCAAGGACACGGCGGGGGTTTATTCGCACAACGCCTATGAATTCAGCGCAACGGAGCTCGAGGAAATACTCGACGCGCTGCGCTACACCATTAGCAAGGTGCAGCCGATTGACGATCCACTTGGTACCTCTCTCATTTATGCATAGGAGCACACCATGGC
>JBHHUI010000469.1:0-3324 GCA_046753805.1 Anaerolineales bacterium | reverse complement strand
GGCCATCGTCTCGTCCAGAAACTGGAAGCGCTGCCCGCGCGCCGGTTCGTGCAGGTTGTGCCCCCGGCCAATGGAAACAAACATGCCGTTGTGATGCTCGTACGTCCACTGCGAAAAACCGTGGTCGACGAACAGCGGGTCGATCATCACGATCAAGCACCTGTCACAGTGCATCCGCCAAAGCCATGATCAGGGGGCGGCGACCACCCGGACGATCTGGATTCCGCTCTCGTGATTGAACGCGAGCGTCAACTCGCCCGCGTCCGTCAGGGCTGAAGACGCCACCAGCGCCGGCTGGACCTCCGGGAAATTCACCAGCGCCGAGAACGCCTCGCCCCCGGCGAGCTGCAGCGCCAGCGCGGGGACGTTCTCTTCAAGAACAGCCGCCAGCATGGGCGGAGGCACCACGTTCGGCGGCGGGTCCAGCCGCCCGCTGATGGCATACGTCACAGGACAACCGTCTCGTTCGGCCTTGTAAAGGCCTGAAATAGTACCGTCCATTTGAATGCGGCCAGTGTAGGTCTCCTCAAGATCGTCGCCGGGAGAGTCGAGCGTTTGGAATACACCCAGGTGTTCATCGAACATCCCCTCCGACGTACGGCTCAGCGCAATGCGTGTGATGGTAATTCCCCCATCGGCGACTGTCAGCAAAACTTCTTCTCCCATGGCGCGCTGGTGATTGCCGCAGGCGTCTTCGAGACGATCAAAGCGCAGAATGAGGCGGTCATCCACTCCGCGAATATAGCGCACGACGCCCTCCACCAGACGGACTGGACCTGCCAAATCCCCCCCAAGATCAAGCAAAGGCTTAAACCGAATTTTATCAACTTCAGTGCTGGTGACGTCCGCGACGCGGATTTCACCCGTCTCCAGCGCCAGATAAGCGCGCCGCAGATCGCCGATTTGCACGACCATGAAATCCACCGGCTGCCCGTTGTCAGCGGGCAGCAGCAGCGCCGCGCCGGTTTCAAACGCAACCGGATACGGCTCCTGCATAAAGTCATGCGTTATCAAGAGCGCCGGCGTCTCGCCCTCAACGGCGGGCCCAAGAAAAGAAAGGCCGAACGGCTGCCCGAGCCCGTCGCGGATGTAGTGGAGCGCCCGCAGCGGCTGGGTCGCGCTCGCCAGCTGGACGATTTCGGCGCTGTACAATTGCACGCGCCAAAGACCGCAATCTTGCATGCAGCCGCTCAAGAGCACGCCGGCGCTCTCGCCCTCCGTCGGCAACGCGAGCAGCGCATCGACCGATGAAAAGCCCGCGAGAACGGCGCTCGATGTGAACGCGCCCGTCTCCAGATCGACTTGATACAGTTGCAGGTTGCCGGGGGATTCCTGCGCGCCGGCAACCACAAACAGCGTCCGACCGTCGGGCCCCAATGCCAGCGCGCGCACCGGTATTAGCCCGCTCAACACACTGCGCGCCGGGTTGTACAGCGTCGGAATGCCGGGGACACGCACCGTTCGGATGGCAGTTAGATCGATGGGCGGCGCAAACTGCGTGGGCGTTGCGGCTGGCGGCAATGTGGCCGTCGGCGCGGGAGTGGCGGTGGGCGGCACAGCTGTGGCAGTCGGCGTAGGCGGCGGCGGTGGGCTTGCCAGGCAGGCCGCCAGCAACATGCCCCCGACGGCCAGCATGGCGCGCGACCAGCGTGCGTTGTGCGCGAATCGTTTTCCGCTACACTTAATCTTCGCTCGCAATCGCCCGGGAGGAACCATTGATAATTACAGTGATCTGGACGCTGGCGGCCATCGGCGCGGCTGTCTATCTATTGTCGCTCGTTACAGACGGGTTCTTTATCGAAAGCCTCGATATCATCTCACAGAAGCTGCGCCTTTCCAGCGACGTCGCCGGCGCCACGTTGATGGCGGTCGGTTCATCGGCGCCAGAGCTGGCCATCGCGCTCATCGCACTATTCCGACCGGGGGGCCATGGCGATGTCGGCATCGGCGCTATCGTAGGCTCAGCCCTCTTCAATGTATTGGTGATCACCGGCGCAGCGGCCATTGCCCGACCGCTCAAGATTACTTTCCTGATCGTCACTCGGGATGTCATCGTGTACACGATCAGCCTCAGCCTCCTGTTGTGGGCCTTCTGGGACGCCACGATCCTGCCATACGAGGCCGCCACCTTCCTTGCCTTTTACGGCGCGTACATCGTGCTACTGTTGTTGTGGAGCCGCCACTTTGAGCGGGACGCAGACCCAATCAAGATGGTGGTGAAGTCCGTCGAGGCCGACCGCAAACGGACCGGCATATATTATCGCATCTCGAGCGTCATCGAACAGGCTATCGGCATATTCGCGGGGAATCCGCGAGCCAATTATCTGCGCACCTTCCTCGTTTCAATCCTGATAATTACGGGCTTAAGCTGGGTACTGGTCGAGGGCGGCATCCGGTTTGCGGAAGCGCTGTCAATTTCGCCCGTCGTCGTCGCCCTGACAATCCTGGCTGCGGGAACCTCGCTGCCGGACATGATATCGTCGGTCATTGTAGCTCGCCAGGGACGCGGCGACATGGCTGTATCGAACGCGGTCGGCTCCAACATTTTCGACATCCTGGTGGGACTTGGCCTGCCTTGGATAATCGTGATACTGGCGGGCGCAGCCTCGATCCACGTGGGAACGACAGACCTGCTGCTTTCCACGTTCATCCTCGTGGGGTCTGTCGGCATTCTGTACGTCTTTATGTTGGTGGGCCGCACGTTATCGCGTATCGACGGTATCGTGCTGTCGGTTCTGTACGCGATCTACGTGCTATATATCTGGATTACGTCTTAGTTCGCCGGGGTGGTACCCAGGAGCGGTCCGACACCCACGGCGTATAGGGCGCCATCGTAAGCTGCGCCAGCGCCAGCAACACTGTATCGTAATTGACACGCCACCCGACGAAATCGCGCCAGGCTTGCTCACGATCTGAAACGAGCGGCACATCCTGCGCTGCCAGTGCGTCGAGCGCGTCGTCGAACTCCTCCCGCGAAATGCTGATCGGATCGGTCGGGCGCGGGTTGGGATCGTACGAGATGCGAAAAGAATCCGCCAACTTGCGCAGCGCCAAAAAGCCGGCACGGATGCACAACTGGGCCTGCGGATCGCGCTTGACATCCACAGCCGCCGTGAGCAGCGCGGCAGCGTCCAGCACTGCGCCCGCCGCCGTGATGTAGTGCATCTCCGGTCTCGGCGAGCGAAAAAAGACCAGTGGCGAGAAGGACGTGTGGCTCTCTTCCAATTCCGCGAACCACACTTCCCAGTCCGCCCACAACTCCCCCAGGTCTGATAGCTCGCGGATGCGGTGCGCCCGCGCGATGAGTTCGACGGCTGACGGTGG
>JBHHUI010000468.1:0-3332 GCA_046753805.1 Anaerolineales bacterium | reverse complement strand
CGATGGCGTCGGCAAACCTGGCTGCGGGTTGTTGGCCGGCGGTCGCGCCGGTTGCGGCCGGAACGAGCGCCGACAGGTTTTCGTCAACGCGCAGCAGGTGTACCAGGTCCACGCCGAGCAGCGTGCAAATATCCAGCGCCGTGGCGACCATGGTCGGCGAGCCAATGCCGCCGGGGCGGGCGCGCGTAGAAAGCAACTCATGCACCCGTTCCAGTAGTGCATCGTGCCCCATGGTTTTGCCCAGGAAGTCGTCCGCGCCCACGGCGCTGGCGTTGTGCTGGAACTCCGTACCTGCCGCAGCCGAATACATGATGATGGGCAGCTGCGCTGTGCGCGGGTCGGCCCGCAGGTGGCGGCAGGTTTCCAGCCCGTTCATCAGCGGCATCATGACGTCGAGAAGTATGGCATCGGGCTGCAAGTCTGCAGCCTGCTCCAGGGCCGAAAGCCCATCGTTGACGGTATGCACCTCGTATCCGCTGCGTGCAAACGCGAATTCGAGATACTCCTGTATCTCGGGCGTATCATCTGCGATGAGTATTCTTTCGGCCGCCATGAGTCGCTCCTGTCGGAGCGATTTTACAGGAGAGTCCAGCCTTGCAATAGCGAACTATTGCGAGCGACCTCCGCAGTCTCTGCGGAGGTCGCTGCGCGGCGCGTGAACGCAGACCACGGAGGTCTTTCACCCGGCCGCGCGCGATCAATTGGACGTGGAGGCAACTATAAATTCTACGTCGAGGGTGACCAGCACGGGCGTCGAGTCGGGCGCGGACGGGAAGGGGACCGTCTCGACCGCGTTGATTGTGGCTTGTGCGGACCAGGGTCCAACCGCGAGATTCAACTCGGTGCCGGGCAGCGCCGCTACCCACTGTCCGGGCGGCAGCGCCGCGCTGGTCGGGTCCGGCGTAATTCCGATCAGTTCGCTTGCAGCGCCGGCGAGTGAATCCAGCCGCAGCCAAACGCCCACGATCGCGGGCGCGCCGTCAACGCTGTCGAGCGCGCCGTTCTCGTCTGTATAGCCGGTGGCGATAGACATACACGCCTGCCCGAGTTGATTGCCCGCCACACTGTTTACCGGCATGCAATTGGAATAGCTGTTTTCAGGCGCCAGCATGTTGATGGTCAAGACCACCGGCGCGGGCGAGACCTCGGCCGCCTGCGCCAGCGCGGTACTCGTCGCTTCGGCTGGCGGCGCCGTCGCGGTGGGCGCAAGCGTCTGCGTTGCGGTGGGTGCGTCCGTGGGTGCGGCTGTGGCCGACGCCGTGGCAGCCGCCTCAGTCGGCGTGGCTGTGCTTTCGGTAGCGGTCGCGACCACCTGGGCGACCAGATCGCGTCCGGTCTGGGTCGTAATTGCGTACAGGCTGAACAGGCATGCGGCCATGCTCAAGATTACCAGCGCGATGAGTGCGACCCGCACCCGGCGGCGGTCGGCGCTCTCTTGCTCTTCGTCAAGGTCGGGATCAAGACGCGGAGGCAGAACAGGCAGTGAATCAGAATCGCTCACGGAACTTGACACAGGTGGAAGTGTACCAGAATCATTTTCGATTTCGCCAGGGTTATCCGCCGGTACTCGGGTCTGGGACCCATCGTCCGATTTGTCGGCTGTGACCGGCTGCCGGATGACGTTGCCACGGACGAGGGAGTAATCCGATAGCAGATACGCGTTGTTGGGGTGGCGCATGGCAAACCGCGCCAGATGCCGCTCGGCGTCTGGTTTCGCCATCGGGTTGAGCATTTCCGGCACTACGCGCCCGACTTCGCGCAGCAGCTTGCGAATACGTTTCTCCGACTCGACATAGTCCGGATCGTCGGCCGGCGCCGCGTGCAACGGCTCGGAAGGGGCGGACGTGGAGGCGCCGCTATGCAGCGTGACGTGTTTTTGTGTGATTGCCGGTGCTTCCGTCACAAGGGGCAATACGAAAGTGAGATGCGTGCCGTGGTCCGGTGTGCTCTCGGCCCAGATGCGCCCGCCGTGCACTTCAACAATACCGCGCGCAATTGGCAGCCCCAGCCCGATGCCCTCGTGCTGGCGCGACAGCGAGTCTTCGGCCTGGTAAAAGCGGTCGAAGATCAACGGCATCTGTTCGGGCGCGATCGGCGGCCCATTGTTACTGACTGTGAAACGCGCCTGTTCGTGCGCGCGCAATACCGATAACTGGACTTCGTCGTCGCGCGGCGAGAACTTGATCGCATTGTCGACAAGGTGAGCCAGCACCATGCGAATCTTTTCGCGGTCGGCGTGAAGGGTGACCGGCGCTTCCGGCAGCGTGATCGTAAGGGTTACGTTTTTCGCGCGCGCCTCTTCGGCTGCGCCGGCTTCGACTTCACCCACCAGGTCGGCCAATGTAAAGTCTTCCAGCGTCAGTGCGATGTGGCCGCCCTCGATGTTGGCCAGGTTGACGACTTCGTGCACCACGTGCTCGAGGCGTCCCGCGTAGGCGAGCAGGTCGTCGATCTGTTCGCCCAGGTTGCCGTCGGCGGCATCGCGCATAAAGTTGGCCTGCGCAATGATGTGCTGCAGCGGCGTGCTGAGTTCGTGGGATGCGACCGCGAGAAAGTCCGATTGGGTGCGGTCGAGGCTCGCCAGTCGCGTTGAGGTCTCTTTCAGCACGGAGAAGATGCGCGTGTTTTCCAGTGAAATCGCTGCTTGTTCCGCGAGTGTGCGCAGGGCGCTGGCATCGTCCGGGCCGAAGCGCGCATCGCCGACCTTGTTGAATACTTCCAGCACGCCGATGCATACATATTTGACCATGAGCGGCGCGCCCAGCATTGACTCGATCTCGAATCCCGGGGTGAGGGAAAGTTCGTCATAGCTGCGCTGTTGCAGGTCGCCCCGCGCAAAAGCAACCGGGGTCTCGCCGTTGTAGACCATGCCGGCGAGGCTGCGGCCCGGGAGGAGCGTTATGGCCGGGGGTTCGTCGCGCGGCGCCCAGGAGGCGGCGCGCAGTTGGAGGGTATTGGAGGCGCGGTCGAAGAGGACGAGCGCGGCCGCCTGCGATCCGACCAACTCGCAGGCGGCCGCCATGATGGTCTGGTTGAGGGAAATTGGGTCATGTGTAGTAGCCAGCGAACGCGCAACGCCGATTAGCTGCTCGAGACGTTCGGTGTAGGTTTTCTGGCTATGGGCAGCTACTGACATGCTGGGCAGTGTTCCCGTGTACGTTGTCATCGTTGCGCATCAACCTCACCACGGCTCCGGCTGCGCTCCAGTAAACGCAGCCAGACGGCGCTGCGAAAGATTATTCTTGCCGACATAGTAGCATGCCGTCGAACCACGGCGCAATTTCGCCGGGCAAAAACTGAAACAGCCCGCGCTGCATACCTCGGGCTGTTTC
>JBHHUI010000467.1:0-3337 GCA_046753805.1 Anaerolineales bacterium | reverse complement strand
TCCGCTTGAGACGCAAGCCCTTGCGGCGACGAGGGCAGCGGCGACGCTTTCGGCAGCGGCGGGCGCGCCCAGACCTGTTTCCTCGTCGAGACAGCGTCTGGCCGGTTTCTGCTGGATTGCGGCGCGACGGCAACGGTGGCGCTGAGAGCGCGCGGGATCGACCCCGCCTCCATCGACACCGTACTGATCACGCACCTGCACGGCGACCATTTTGGCGGCCTGCCGTTTCTGCTGCTCGACGCCCGCTGGGTATCAAAGCGCACGCGTCCGTTGACTATCGCCGGCCCGCCCGGACTGCAAGCGCGTCTGCACACGGCCATGGAAGTGCTCTATCCGGGTTCGACCGAAATCTTAGACCTGCTCGACGTTGAATTGATTGAGCTGCCGGCGCGGCAAACCAGCACAATCGGCGCGCTGGCTGTGACGCCGTACGAAGTGGTGCACTTCAGCGGCGCACCGTCCTATGCGTTGCGCATCGCCCACGGCGAGACGGTTTTGGCCTATTCGGGCGACACCGAATGGACGGACGCGCTGGTGGAAGTCACTGCCGGCGCAGACCTGTTCGTTTGCGAGTGCAGCTTCTTCGACCAGCAAGCGTCAAATCACCTGAACCACGCAACCCTGCGTCTACATCGGCACGAGTTGGATTGCAAGCGAATTATCCTCACCCACATGACCGGCGATGTGCTGGCGCGCCTCCATGAGCTGGAATTCGAATACGCAGAAGATGGGAAGACGATTCAGATTTGACGCCGGTCGCCCGAATCGTCGGTAGAGTGGGTCATTCTGCGGCCCAACGGGACGGGCCGCTCAACCATGCAACTCAAGTTCATGCTCTGCAACCTCCTCCCCGGCGGCGCGGATTGCGCGCCGGCTATCGCCTGCATTAGAACCCAACCTGCCTGCACTGCAACAATCCGGTCATTTAGGAGCTTTCCATTTGGAGGCACGCGAACACATCGTCATCAACGACCTGGACAAGGTCTTCACAACCGGCAAGGATGAATTCCGGGTCCAGGCGCTCGACAAGTTGAGCCTGACCGTGAACGAGGGGCAGTTCTATTCCGTGCTCGGCCCGAGCGGGTGCGGGAAGTCCACGTTGCTGCGCATCGTCGGCGGGCTGATCGAGCCGACGCGCGGTACGGTGTCGCTGGGGAATGGTACGCGGCCCCGCGACGCACAGCGCGCAAAAGAAATCGGGTTTGTATTTCAGGAGCCCGGACTGCTGCCGTGGAAGACCGTGCGGAGCAATATCGAGATGCCACTCGAACTCAACAAACATGCCAACAAGGCGCGCCAGCACACCACGCAGGAATTGCTCGAACTCGTGGGGCTGGAAACGTTCGCCGACGCCTATCCGTACCAGCTCTCGGGCGGCATGCAGCAGCGGGTTGCCCTCGCGCGCGCGCTGGCGTTTGTTCCGCAGTTGCTGCTGATTGACGAGCCGTTTGGCGCGCTGGATGCCATCACGCGGCAGCTTATGCGCTATGAGTTGCTGCGCATCTGGGAGCGGGCGCAAAAGACCGTCATCTTCGTCACCCATAGCATCGCGGAGGCGATCATGCTTTCGGATGTAGTAGCAGTGCTCTCGGCGCGTCCCGGCCAGTTGCGCGGCGTGGTGGATATTGCGCTGCCGCGCCCACGCAATGAAGAGATGGAGCGCTCGCAGGAATTCCTCAGCCTGACAGACCGTCTGACGCAGCTTTTGCGTGCAGGAGACAGTTATGGAACGAGCCACTGAACTCATCCAGACGCCTGTAATAACTCCGTCACAACGCTGGCGCATTCGACTGCGCACGCTGGTCGAAGTTGGTTTGCCGCCCACGGTATTTTTCGTCGTGATCGTTACGTTCTGGCAGTTGTACGTCACCGTGCAGGAGATACCCGCCATCATCATGCCTAAGCCGTCGGCCATCCTGGCGCGGCTGCTCGCAGACCCCTACTACTTTTTCGTCGAGAACGGCATGGTCACCTTCAGCGAGGCGCTGTCCGGATTCGCATTTGGAGCCATTGCGGCGCTGATCGTGGCCGTATTTCTAGCGCGCTCGCGCGTGCTGGAGCGCAGCATCTTCCCGCTCGCAGTCATCATCCGGGCAACGCCCCTGATTGTGATCGCGCCGTTGCTGATCATCTGGTTCGGCTACAGTATCTATCCCAAGATCATCATGGCCGCGCTGCTGTGCTTCTTCCCGATCCTGGTCAATACGATCGTCGGGTTGCGGTCTGTGAGTTCGACTTCGTTGGAATTCTTTCACAGCGTGGCCGCGTCCGAATGGGAAATTCTCACTAAGTTACGTGTGCCCCATGCGCTGCCATATGTACTCTCGGCCTTCAAGACGGCGGTCACACTGGCCGTCATCGGCGCTGTGGTGGCCGAGTGGTCCGGCGCGGGCGAGGGTCTGGGACGGCTGATCTTTTGGAAGGCGGCGTTGCTGGATCAGGTCTCGGTGTTTGCAGCAATTGTGGTGCTGGCAATCATGGGCGTGACGTTGACCGCCATCGTGGGTTGGCTCGAGAAACTACTGCTGTTCTGGCACGAATCGTCTCTGGTCGGCTAGCGCCCACCAGCAGAAAGGAGGTTGTTGCAATAGCGAGCGAGTACATTCCGGTCAACACAGAGAACGCCATCGAAACATAATCCCGAATGTTCTCAATGGAGGGGAACAGTGAAACAAAAAAACATACTCTGGCGCGTGCTTTTTCTGGGAGTGCTATTAGGGTTGCTGCTGGCCGCCTGTGGGCCGGCAGCGACTGAAGCGCCGGCCGCAGAATCGGCGGTCGGGGCGCCGTGTCCTGATGGGCTGCAGGCGATCACGTTCCAGGCCGGCTTCCTGCCGCAGGGCAACATCAGCTTCGCAGCGGCCTACATAGCCAAAGAGAAGGGCTTCTTTGAAGACGTGTGCCTCGACGTGACGATCGAACACGCCTCTCCGGGCAGCGGCGAGCAGTGGCAGCGCCTGGCGGGTAAGGACATTGAGTTCACGACCGACCCGGCTGAGAGCTTTGTCAACCGCATCAACGGCACGCCCGACTTGCCCTTCCGCTCCGTTGCCGTTTTCGGGCACGAAGGCGATCACGCGCTAATGGTTTTGGCGGACAGCGGCATCGAGTCCATTGCCGACGTGAGGGGTTTGAAGGTTGGCTACAAGGGGTCAGAAACAACTCCGCCCTGGTTGCTGGCCATGCTTGCAGCGGAAGGTCTGGCAATTGATGATGTGGACATCGTGCAAGTGGGCTTTGATGCACGGGTTTTGCTCCCGGATTATGGCGAAGGCCGCGTCGATGCGTTGCAGGTTTTCAAATCAAATGAACCCGACACATTGCGGCGCGCCGGTGT
>JBHHUI010000466.1:0-3344 GCA_046753805.1 Anaerolineales bacterium | reverse complement strand
ATCTTGCCGGTGGGCGTCATTGGCATTTCGGGGATGACTTCCACCAGCGCGGGGCTGTGTTCCGCGCCCACGTCGGCGTGGCAATGCGCCAGCAGTTCTGCCGGCGTCGCGTCCTTGCCGGCGCGCAAAGAAACAATGGCTTTCGGGATTTGACCCAACTCGGCATCCGCTTTGCCAATCACGGCGACATACTGGACAGCCGGGTGGCGGAAGAGAGCCTCTTCCATCGCGCGCGGGAAGATTACTTTACCGGCCGATACACTGCGCTCACTCCAGCGCCCGAGCATCGAAATGTAACCCTCGGAATCCATGCGCCCCATGTCGCCTGTGTGGAGCCAGCCATCACGGAGCACTTCGGCGGTTTTTTCTGGTTTTTTCCAGTAGCCCCACATGAACCCGCCGCGCAGAACCATTTCGCCCGGCTCACCAATCGGCACTTCGTCGCCGTCTTCATTGACGATGCGCACTTCTTTGTCCGGCAGGGAGGGACCGATGGCGGCCAGCCGCTCGCCTTCTTCACGCTGCGCGCGCCCGAGTGCGACAAAACCTCCGAGTTCGCTCTGTCCGTAGCTTTCGATTAGAAACACACCCAATTCGTTCTGGTAGGCCTGCTTTAAGTCAGGCGGCACAGGCGCGCCGCCCGAGAGGCCGGCGCGCAAAGCGCGGGGCTTGCCGCCTCGTTCACGCGACTCATCAAGAATCTCGGTCAGCAGTAATGGATTCGATGGGAATATCGTTACCCCGCGTCGGTCCATTTCCTCCCAGGCGGTCGCTGCATCCCACCTGGTCATCACGCCAATTGCGACCCCGCGATGAATTCCCGGCAAGAGATTGGCAACCAGATGGTACGAACTGGAAAGCGAAGAAGGACCCAACGTCACATCAGCGCTCGTCATTCCGACGCGTTCAGCGATGCAATGCGCAGCGCGAGCCGTGTATCCATGCCGAAGAACAGCGCCTTTGGGTTTTCCCGATGTACCGGAGGTATAAGACAGGTGCGCGGGGGCCTGATCGTCCACGTCCACCACCGGCGGGTTTGGCGCCTGCTCGAGCAGCGCGCTCCAGTCTTGCGAGCCCGGTTTTTCGCCGTCGTAACAGATGTAGTGCGCCACACTCGGCATCTGGGCGCGATTGCGCTCAATGACTTCGTGCATGTCACCCGTGTAGATGAATACTTTGGGCTCGGCATCATTCACGAAGTACGGCAGGTTTTCGGCGTGGAGCACGCTGATGTGGGTGGAAATTGCGCCGAGTTTCCAAGCGCCAAACATCGCCATGACGTAATCGAGACCGTTGTGGGCAAAGATACCAACCCGATCTCCCTTCTCCACGCCCAGCGCCGCCAGCGCGCCCGCCACCTGGTCAGAAACTTGCTCGCCCTCAGCGTAGGTCAGGGAGCGATCCTTATCACTCCAATAGAGAAAGGTCTTGTCAGGCAGCCGCCATGCGGTTCGTCGTAGCATATCGTTGAAAGTTGTGAATGACATTTTTTCGCTGATCTCCTTAAATAATTAATCGTTAACTAGACAATGTCGCATTCATGTCGACACGCGCTGTATTCGCGGGGATTTGGGGATTAGGGGATGAACACCAGGGATAGATATCCCCAAATCCCCTGATCCCCGCGCAATGTGACATATGTGACATTGTCGAATTAATCCTCAAGTTCATATCTTCCGCGCCGGGTGCGGGCCACTAGCAACAGCGCGGCTTTGCCGTCCGCTTGCCCCAGATCGCCTCCAACTCATCCAGGTAGCCGGCCTTGTGCAGCGCATCGAGTTGCGGCGGCTTTCCCGGGACATAATCCGGAGAACGCTCGACGGGATAATCGTCCAGAACCGCACGCGGCAATGAGGAGGCGTCGGCGTTCGACGGCCTTGAGCTCATACTGACGCCTCCGACAATCCCGCGCGCAGTTGATGCCGATGTCGGCGCGTGAGACTGATTCCCAATAAAATAACCGCGCCACCGGCGACATGCAGCAGCGTGATCTCCTCATGCAAAGTGAATGCGGCGGTAGCCACGGCGATAAACGGCACCAGATTCGAATACACCGCGGCCCGGGTTCCGCCCAGGCGTTTGACGCCGATATTCCACAATAAGTATGCGCCGGCTACGCCAAGTAGCCCGGTGTACAAAATCCCGCCCCATACGAGCAGCGGCAGGCTGGCCCATCCCACGGTCCAGAATTGAGGCAGCCCCAGCAGCACCAGCACAACTGTCGCCGCTCCCAGGCTGACTACGGTTACGCCGAGCGCAGCGTGCCGCGCCAGATAGGGCGCAACGGCCACGGTGTATGTCGCCCAGGCCGCGGCCGCGCCCACGATTAGAAGATCGCCACGGACCGTCGCAACGCCCAGGGAGATCACCCCTCCGCTCCCGGTCACGATCAATCCAATGCCAACGATCGAAAGCAGCACACCGATCCAGGCCATCCCACCCAGCCGCTCTGTCCGGCGCAGTGCATTGATCAGCGCGACAAACACTGGAATTGTCGCCAGGATGAGCGACGAGTTCGAAGCAGTCGTGCGCGCTAATCCCGAGACGAAAAATATCTGGTAACCCACATATCCGACCACGCCAATCACTGCCAGCGCCCCTATATCGGGTTTCACCAGCCGCTTTACGGACGTATCCTGCAGATACCAGGCGATACCCAGCAATCCGATCGCCAGCGGGAATCGCAGCGCGTTGAAGACAAACGGCGG
Source organism: Anaerolineales bacterium (assembly GCA_046753805.1). Lineage (GTDB taxonomy): Bacteria > Chloroflexota > Anaerolineae > Anaerolineales > JBHHUI01 > JBHHUI01. The sequence continues at coordinate 636 of JBHHUI010000466.1, read as the reverse complement.
TATTTGCTCGAGCACAACCTTCATGATCGAAAAGCTCGTGCCCCAAATAAGCGCAACGCCAAACATGAGAGCATCTGCCCATGAGACGCGTAGCGCGCTCGTCGCCGCTCTCATACCGCCACACTGCTCCGGGCACGCCGGAGGGCCTGCAACAGCCGCCCGCGCGTAACCGGTATCTCGTTAAATTCAACCCCCACGGCGTCGGTGATCGCATTTACCACGGCGGCCGCACTCGGGATCGCCGCAATCTCGGCGATGCCTTTGGCGCCATACGGGCCGGTCGGCTCCTCATCCTCGACGATGACTGGAACGATTTCAGGTATGCGGCAGGAATCGGGAATCAGCGTACGCCGGAGCGAATTCGTGACGTTCCACCCGTCTCGCAGCCGGAATCGCTCCCAAAGAGCTGTGCCCAGCCCGATGGCACACGCACCCTGGAGCTGGCCCTCGATATTGTGCGGGTGAATCGCGCGCCCCACATCGTGAGCGGCGATCATTTTCAACGCCTCAACCCGCCCGGTGGCTGTATCGACTGCGACGATGGCCACCTGGGTAGCAAATGCATACGTGGAATACATGAAATAGTTCACTCCAAGCGTCTCGGCCGCGATCTGCGCGACGGTTGTCATGGAGCCT
>JBHHUI010000465.1:0-3353 GCA_046753805.1 Anaerolineales bacterium | reverse complement strand
TTGACGAGGTAGCGGGTGGGGAAGTTATCCGTGCCGTCGATGATGATGTCGTATGGTTCGGCAAGCGCCATGGCATTCGCCGAGTTGAAGATTTCATTGTGCGCAACCACTTCGACATCGGGGTTTAAATCAAGCAGCCGGCGGCGGGCGGATTCCACTTTGAGTTCTCCCACGGACGAGATGCCGTGTACGATCTGGCGCTGCAGATTGCTGGCGTCCACCACATCGTAGTCCACCAACCCGATCTTTCCGACCCCGGCAGCCGCCAGATACATTGCCAGCGGTGAGCCCAGCCCGCCGGTGCCGATGCAGAGCACGCTGGCAGCCTTTAGTTTCTTCTGGCCCGCCAGCGTCACCTCGGGCATGATCAGATGTCGGCTGTAGCGGCTGATCTCTGCGTTGCTCAGTTCCACGGAATCTACGAACTTGTTTTCAATTGAGTATGACATCGTCATTTCTCCAGCACCGGTCGTGTTGCGACCGGCTGCGTCTGCGGACGCTCCAACCCGGCCGCCTCTAATTGTCCCAATAGCTTTGCCGCGTTAGCCACGCCCATGTTGCAGGCCAGCGGCGTGCCGGACGGGTCGAACACAAACGTGGTCGGAATCGTGAGCACGCCCCAGTGGTCGGCCACGTCCGGTCTTTCCGTCGCGTCGATCGTGATGATCTGCAACCGCTCGCCGAATGTTTCGGCGAGCGATGCGAGCGCCGGCCGCTGTACGGTGCGGCACGGAACACACGTAGGCGTGGTGAAGTACAGGATCGCAGCCACGCCCGGCTGGCGCGCCTCCAGACCGGCCAGACCCGAAGTCGCCGCCCGCCGAAGCTGCCAGCGTTGCCAGCCCCAGTAGAGCAGGACTCCAAGGGCGATTAGAAGTATCGCACCCAGCGCACGTTCGAGCACGGTCAGTTGCGCTGCGGCCGCATGCCCGGGATGGTGTTCGCCGGGGGCGCTTTTACAAAGCCGGGTACGTGCAAGCGGTTTAGCCAGTAGTACACGAAGCAGCCCACGCAGAATCCGCCGAACAGGTTCAGCGCAGCCAGGGCGATCACGATCCAACTCAACACCCAGCCCAGCACGCTCGCGCCGAGCAAGAGCGCGGCCGTCGAGCCAAGCGTGAAGACCGCGCCGAGGCCCTGCGAAAAGCGGTGCGGCTCGGGGTTGTCACGGACGACGTCCGGCTTGACGATGCCCCATGGCTTGAGCGCATACTTGTAAACCGGTTTGAAGCCCGGTGCGGCGAGCAGCGTACCTGCCCACATGACTGCCGCTACCAGGGCAACCGGCAGCCAGGCATTAGCCACAAACCCGGCCAGCAGCAATGCGATGATGAACGTCTGGTTGGCGCGCAAAGCGCTGTGGTCTACCAGCCGGAGCGCGTCATCCGCACCGCCCGCCACGGAGGGCACGATCCGCAATGCTGACTCAGCCTCAATGGCCGTGTCTACGCCCTCCATGTGCCGCACGTCTTCGCTGTTCAAGAATACATTGACGAACGGACGTAGCTCGCCGCCGTCGTTGTAGAGATGCTGGCGCAGGGTGGGGTGCTGTTCTGTGAGATCGCGCAGCGCCTCACCGACAGTGGCTCCTGACACGGACACCTCCGACTGTCCATTCGTGTAAGGACGGAGCGGTGTGGGTATTCTTATTGATGGCATTCGTCGTACTCCAGTCTGATTAGGATATATTACCGATTCGTTTCACCATGAAGGCACGAGACCCCTGTGGGCGCCCCGCAGCAAGTCGACGCTAAGAAATACGAAGTATTTCTTTGTGCTCCTTTGTGAACTCGTGTCTTTGTCGGGAAAACCTGCTGTAACGTTCATCGTCCTGTCGAGCCGGTATCCGGCGTGTTGTTGAGCGATTCTTCATCGAAATGCGAGCGGTCATCGGCTAATTGCCATGCGCGCGCGTCGGCTGGGTCGCCGTGCACAACCGACACGATGAGATACGCATACCAGGGCAGCGCGTGTTCGCGGTCATATTCCGATGGAATGGCAGGATGGTCCGGGTGCGAGTGGAATATCCCCACCACGTCCAGATCGCGCTCAGCGGCTGTAATCTCGCCCTGCAGCATGTCCTGGGCAGTGATTAGATAGCGATGGTGCTGCTCTTCGGCATCGAACTTATTCTCGAACGCCACGATCGTTTCGACCGACTTGTCGGTTCCAGCAGCGCGGCCTAATAACAAGCCGGCGCCCTCGTTGGGGTAGGCCGCTTGGAGATGTGCTTCTATCTCCAACTTAATTGGCGCGGGCAGGTACAGCGTCATGGTGTTATCGGGTTCTCACATCTTGTCGGACCGTTGTTCCAGAAGTTCTCCGACAGATATTTGTATGCTGCATCCGGAAAGATCGTCACGACGACGCCCTCGTCCAATTCGGACGCGAGCTGCAGGGCTGCCACAGCCGCCGCGCCGGCCGAGATTCCTACCAGCAGTCCCTCCTCGCGCGCCAGACAGCGCGTCATCTCAAAGGCATCCTCCGTCTGTACGGTCACTTGCCGGTCTGGCACGCGCTCGTCGTAGATGCCGGGACGCAGCGCGGATTCCATATGTTTCAAGCCTTCCAACCCGTGAAACGGGCCGTCCGGCTGCAGGCCGACGAGTTCAATAGCTGGTTTCTGCTCTCGGAGGTACCTGCCAGCGCCCATGAGCGTCCCGCTTGTACCGAGGCCGGCAACGAAGTGCGTGATGCGAGCGTCCGTTTGGGCGTAGATTTCCGGGCCGGTGGTCGCGTAGTGCGCCTGCCAGTTGGCGGGGTTGCTGTACTGGTCGGCGTAGAAGTACAGGTCTGGACGAGTCGCTGCCAGTTCGCGCGCCTTCAGGATGGCACCATCCGAGCCTTCCAGTGGATCAGTCAGAACCAGTTCTGCGCCGAGCGCTTCCAACAGCTTCATGCGTTCCGGGCTGGCGTTTTCCGGCAGGCACAGCGTCACCTCGTATCCGCGCGCGGCGGCAAACGTGGCATAGGCGATGCCCATATTGCCGGAGGTGGCGTCGAGAATGCGCCGGCCGGGCGTCAACAGGCCGCGCTGTTCGGCCTCGCGGATGATGTAGAGCGCCGGGCGGTCTTTGACAGACCCGCCCGGGTTGGTCCACTCCGTCTTGGCGTATACATCGACGCCCTTGGAGATATTTTTCGTGACGCGCCGCAGTCGTACGAGGGGCGAGTTGCCTACGGAGGCTTCCAACGAACTCCCCGCAGGAATGTGCAGCGGGTCAGCCAGGATCGAGGCGTTCGACACCTCGGCGCCGATCAAGTTAGTGGTCATCTGAAAGTTCACTTCCGTATACCTATAGGAGTTACGCAGTTGACGTTACAGAAGGCGGCAAAACGCTGGTCGAGTAGGC
>JBHHUI010000464.1:0-3356 GCA_046753805.1 Anaerolineales bacterium | reverse complement strand
GAGTCGGGTGTGTCCGGCGGGAACACTGTATGACCAAGCCCGCTCTCGCCGAGACTGGCTTTGACAATGCACGCGCGCCGCGCGTCGGTGAACCACCGAACCATCTCGGCCGCCTCCGCCGGGGAGCGGGCCACGAATCCCTCGAGCAGGAGTTCGCGCGCGTTCGGTAGCCACAACCCGGCAAGCGCGCGAAATCCTGCTTTTGAATCGATATAGTCGCGCACCCAGGCATTTTCACGTTGCGGCGTTTCGGGCAGCAGCACCTGCAACCCGTGTTCGTCCCGGAGCCTTTCCGCCAATCGCAGAAATTGCGGCGTCGCGGCATACGGCACCAGTTTGATCGTGTTTGCCGGTCGCGCGTAGGAAATGATGCGACCAACGAGATCGGGTTCGCGCAAGATGTCAGAGCTGAGGAAAGCAGAGGGATGTTCCGGATAGGCTACAGATACATGCGCATACCCGGGTTTTGTCCGCAGATAATCCAGATGCGGGATCGGCGAACTGACGATGACAAGTTTAGGCCCGCCCAACCAGAATAGCGCCCGGTCGCCGCGCAACAGCTTGCGATCCAACTCGCGCCCCGCGCCGGCAGCTTCGAGGAACGGTTGGATGACCTCCACATTGTTACAGACGATTACAACCGGCGCCTCGTCATCGAACACGCGCCCCTTCACGTGCTTATCCTTGCCATGAGGCGCTATTCGGCGCTGCCGCCGGCGCGCTGTATGCGTTCGCGCATGTGGCGCGCCTTTTCCTGCAATTCTTGAAAGAAATCCGACTCAACAATTTCGCTTACCTGCTCGTCGCGCTTGCCCCGGTCGACCATGATCTGGAGTTCTTCCACACGCTTGCGCAGCGTTTGTTCGCGCTGGTAAACCTTGTCGACCATGATCTGAAACACGCTCGTAAGCGTATCGATTTCGTCCGGGAATCGCGTGCGCGTCAAGTTGGTAAGGTCCTGATCGTATTGGCCCTCGCCAATGCGCCCCGCCGCCGTAGTCAGCGCGAGGATCGGACGACTGAATGCGCGCGAGACCAGATACACGAGCACGAACAGGACGACATACGTTACCGCGAAGGCGATTAAGACTCGGTCTCGAATAGCTTGTTGTACCTGGTCAACATAGTTGGCCTCGAAATCCACCCCGATAGCCCCGACGAATTGGCCCGCGTCATCAGTGAGCGGCTGATAGCACGACACCCACGAGCCCCAGTTATCGGAGTACGGGGTGAAATCGTCTTTGCACGTAAATTGCTCCAGGCTGCGGATCAACGTGCCACCACTTTGCACGACCTCGCGGAATTTGACAGCTTTGCTGGGATCGTAGCGCGCATACAGGTCGGCAATCCATACCACCTCGTTGTCGCCGGGTGTGCCGTCAACGTAGGTGTACGGCCAGGCGCGCGGTTCAACACTATGAACGGTGTCCAGCCAATCGAGCTGGCGAACGAAGCGCGGATCGTTGGAGAATCCATCTGCGTTGAGTTCGCCGGTGTCGTACAGACCGACCAGATCACCGGTATCCACACCCTCTGCGGCGGCCCGCAGGGTGTCTGTCAGGTCCTCGCGAATGCGGCTGATAGCCAGGCGCGTGGCAAAATTGAAGAACCAGAGGAACGCCAGAGCGAACACGATGGTGAATAATAATGTAAAGCCCACCAGCAGCTTCACCCGCAGACTTATGAAGCGCCCCCCCACCCTGATCGTCGTCGCATTCATGGATTCCTCCAGATGGCAGCGCAAGCAGTTTGCGCCGCTAAAGCTCCAATTTGTCCAACACCGAGCTGCGCCGGCGCCGACGCGTCAGTCGCCAGTTGAGCATGCTCTGGTCGTAGGCCGCGCGCATGTTGCGGATCGACCACAATGCAAAAAGCGCTGCGGTGAAGGCTACTGCTAAGTATATATAGTAGTAGTTTGCGATGCCCAGGCGAATTCCGGCAAACACAATCGCTCCGGCGATCCCGCACGCAGCAATGGTTCCACAGGCCGGTACATAGCTCTCCATAAACAAGCTCACCCGCCCGCGACGCTCGTCGGGCACCAGCGAGAAAAATGCCTTGCGCGAGGACTCGTCGATCGTATCGCGTGAAAGGCGTTGCAAGACGAGCGCACCGATCCCACTCAACAACCCCGGAAGCCCAATCATCCACAGCGAGCCGACCGTCTGCGCCAGGGGCAATAGAAAGAAGGTGTTCTTGATATTGACCTTTCCGATCAACCTGCTCGTGACGAATCCCTGGATCAGGAATGCGACCAATGTCGTAAGAAAGCTGTAGATACTATAGAAGCGCTGGTAATCTGCCTGAACGGGGAACGCTGCATCGGTGATCACCAGGAAGCGAAATTCAATGATCGTGTCGCTCAGCGTCAACGCCACCAGCGCAAACATCAAGTAGCGAAACGCTGACACCTCCTTGACGAACCCCCAACCCTCGGACAGGGTTTCACGCACGGTTTCGGAACGCTGCACACGTTCGGCGACCCGGATGCGCCGCAGGCCGGCTGCCATCACGAGATACGCCAGCAGGTAAAACAATACGTTAAGTAACAGCACTTCCTCACCCGGCACTTTGAGATCGGCAAACAGCGTGGGCGTAACCCCGGTTACGACCGAACCAAGCAGCTTGCCCGCAAACCCAAAGCTCGCGATGATGGGGAAGAGGCGCTTGGCTTGCGCCATGCTCAAGATATCATTTGCAAGCACCCAGAACACCAGCGGAAACACCAGCCATTGCTGTTCGGCGATGATGTAGAGCAACGCGAAAACAAGCCAGCGCGCCACCCCGTAGACGAAGAGCATCCGCACGATGACAAACACAAGCGCAAAGCCGAAGACCATGGCGCGCAGCAGTTTGATGCGATCGAAACGGTCCACAATCAACGACTGCACTCCGGTCATCAAAAGGATGAACAGGTAGTCGACCGCCAGGACGATCAGAATCTGATTAACGCCGCCTTCGCTCAAGAATCCACTGACTCCGACGATGCCGGACACCTGGCGCGCCATTGCATTCAACAGCAGCAGCGCCCCGAGGGATAACACGAGGCCCGCTTCGCCGGGCTGCAGTCGTAACAGGCGACTAATCAATTGTGGTTCGTGGAGCGTGATAAATTTCGCGCGTCTGCGCCGTACCCTTGTTAGCGCTTCTCAATGGACTCGCGCGTGGCCGACGGGAGCTATGCAAGCAATTTGTCGGCAATGGTCTGGTAAGCTTTGGCTACTTCGTGGTCCGGGTGCTGCACCGAGAATATCCCGGCGCTGGCCAGCGCCATCATTTCGTCGGAGTGCGGAATCACAGCTGCAACCGAACAGCCATACGTCTCCTCGACCCGGTTGCGCACCTCGTCAAAATCA
>JBHHUI010000463.1:0-3356 GCA_046753805.1 Anaerolineales bacterium | reverse complement strand
CCTCAAGTACCTCGACATCGACCTCGCCGATTACTTCCACATCTACCGTGTCTATCACGGCGTCATCGAGCGCGACCTGCGCTACCACGACATCCGCCGCAAGAAGGGGCTCTTCTACCTCATGCGCACCGGCGGCTTCATCGAGATCGCCGGGCTGGACCTGCAGGCCGACGGCGGCACGCATGTCGCCAACACATCGGAGGTCGGCGCGATCCGGGTAGTGGACTACAAGAGCAAGGGCAAGATCAACAAGCGGATTGTGGTGGCGGTCGAATGAACCGACCGTCGACTCCTGTCGGCCCGCGGTCTGCTGCCGGTGGTCTTGAGACAGCGAGGTACACATGTTCGAACCCGTAAGCTCTAAACTCGACATCCAAAAGCTCGAACGCGATATGCTCAGCTTCTGGCGGCTGAACGACATCTTCCGGAAGTCGATGGAGACCCGCAAGGATGGGCCGAAATACGTGTTTTACGAAGGCCCGCCCACGGCCAACGGCAAGCCCGGCACGCATCACGTGCTGGCGCGCATTTTTAAAGACCTCTTCCCGCGCTACAAAACCATGCGCGGGTATTACGCGCTGCGCCGGGGCGGCTGGGACACGCACGGGCTGCCGGTGGAGATTGAAGTTGAGAAACAACTCGGCTTCACCGGGAAAGAACAGATCGAAGCTTATGGCATCGCAGAGTTCAACGAGAAGTGCCGCCAGAGCGTCTTTAACTACATTCAGGATTGGGAACATCTGACCGAACGCATCGCGTTCTGGGCGGACATGGACGCCGCCTACATCACCTACGAGAACGAATACATCGAATCGGTGTGGTGGCTCCTCAAACAGATGTGGGACAAGGACCTGATCTATCAAGGGTTCAAGGTCGTGCCCTATTGCGCGCGCTGTGGCACACCGCTTTCAGACCACGAGGTCGCGCTGGGCTACAAGGAAGACACGGTCGATCCGTCTATTTTCGTGCGGTTCCCCCTGGTGGATGAGCCCGGGACATCGCTGTTGGTCTGGACGACGACGCCGTGGACGCTGCCGGCCAATGTGGCCGCCGCCGTGCACCCGGACGTGACCTATGTCACCGTCGAGCGCGACGTCGGCGACAACGGCGCAGTCCCGTCCCAGAACGGCGGGACGGAACGGCTCATCCTGGCGAAGGAACTCGCGCCGCAAGTGCTGGGCGAGGACGGGTACAAGATCGTGGCGGAAATGCCCGGCAAGAAGCTGAAGGGCAAACGCTACCAGCCGTTGTTCACCTTCATGCCGTTCACGGAAGACGCGCACTACGTGGTGCTGGCGGACTTCGTCACCACGTCCGAGGGGACCGGCATCGTGCATCAGGCGCCGGCCTTCGGTATGGAAGACATGAGCGTGGCGCGCGAGCGCAACCTGCCGCTGCTCATGACCGTGGACGACAAGGGTCGCTTCGTGGACGACGTAAAGCCATGGCGCGGCATGTGGGTAAAGGAAGCCGACCCGCACATCACGCAAGACCTGGACGACCGCGGTCTGTTGTTCAAGGCGACCACCATCCGCCACACCTATCCCTTCTGCTGGCGCTGTGACACGCCGCTGCTGTACTACGCCCGCAGCACGTGGTATATCGCCACGACCAAAATCAAAGATCGGCTCGTCGGCCTCAACCAGACCATAAACTGGTATCCGGACCATATCCGCACCGGCCGCTTCGGCAACTGGCTGGAAAACAACATCGATTGGGCGCTGGGCCGCGAGCGCTACTGGGGTACGCCGTTGCCGATCTGGACGGACGAAGACGGCGATATGCTCATGGTCGGTTCGGTGAAAGAACTCTCCGATCTGGCCGGGCGCGACCTGAGCGCACTCGACCTGCACCGTCCCTTCGTGGACGAGATCACTTTCCCCAACCCCAGGACGGGCAAGGCCATGCGCCGCGTCCCGGAGCTGATCGACGTGTGGTTCGATTCGGGTGCGATGCCGGCGGCCCAGTGGCATTATCCGTTTGAAAACGAAACCACTTTTGGGGAGCAGTTTCCGGCCGACTACATCTGCGAGGCCGTCGATCAGACGCGCGGCTGGTTCTATTCACTGCACGCCATCGGCGCCCTGGTCTTCGACAGCGTCGCCTTCAAGAACTGTGTTTGTCTCGGCCTCATCCTGGATGGCGAAGGCCGGAAGATGTCCAAGTCGAAGGGCAACATTGTCGATCCGTGGGAAGTGCTCGACGCACACGGCGCGGACGCCTTCCGCTGGTATCTGTATACAACCAGCCCGCCGGGGCAGGAGCGGCGATTCTCGTCGGAGCTTGTCGGCAAGATCGTGCGCAGCTTCACGCTGACGCTCTGGAACACGTACAGCTTCTTCGTGACTTACGCCAATCTTGACGGTTGGCGGCCGGTGGATACGGAGGCTGAATACAGCGGTCTTGACCAGTGGGCGCTTTCGGCTTTACATGCCCTCGTGCGCGATGTCACCGAAGCGTATGAGAGCTACGACGTTACCGGTGCAACACGTCCCATCGAACAATTTGTCGCCGATCTGTCCAACTGGTACGTGCGCCGCTCGCGCCGCCGCTTCTGGAAGTCGGGCGATGATGCCGACAAGCAGGCTGCGTATGCGACGTTGTACGAATGTCTTGTCACGCTCGCCAGGCTGCTCGCGCCCAGCATGCCATTCATCGCGGACGAGTTGTATCGCAATCTCGTGGCCGGAATCGATCCGACCGCGCCCGCGTCGGTGCATCTGGCCGACTGGCCCGTGGTGGACGCCGCGCGCGTGGACGACGCTCTGAACGCGGAAATGCGCATTGTCCAGAAGCTGGCCTCGCTCGGACACAGCGCGCGGCAGAAGGCAGGGCAGAAAGTCCGCCAGCCGCTTGCCGCTGCGGCTTTCTGGCTTGGCAAGGCCGCCGATACCGCCATCCTCGCGCGCCACGCCGATTTGCTGGCCGACGAATTGAACGTAAAAGAAGTGCGGGCTCTCGACTCAGCCGGCGATGCGGTCGACTACGCGCTACACCCGCTGCCGCGCCAGCTCGGTCAGAAACACGGCAGCCGGTTCCCGGCGGTGCGGGCGGCGCTGGCAGCGCTCGACCCGGCCGAGGCCGCGCGGGCGTTGCTCGCCGGCGAAGCGATCTCGGTGGCCGTCAGCGGCGATCGGGTGGACGTGCTGCCGGAAGAAGTGGAAGTGCGTCTGACCGCGCATGAAGGATTTGCCGTAGCCGAAGACGGCGGATTGATTGCGGCGCTTGTGACGGAATTGACGCCCGAACTGGAGCGCGAAGGGTTGGCCCGAGAGGTCGTGCGGCGCGTGCAGGAGTTGCGCCGGTCGAGTGGGCTGGAGATTTCCGACCGGGTTGCGCTCTCCTATGCAGCCGCC
>JBHHUI010000462.1:0-3359 GCA_046753805.1 Anaerolineales bacterium | reverse complement strand
GCGCCGCCGAATACAGCCAGCGGCGGCAGCACCCAGAAAACCACATTCAGCCCGCGCGCCGGCGGCTCCGCCAGCACGCGGTCGCCGTACTGGGCGGCGAAATACTGCTTGATCTCGTCGGCGGTGCGACCCTCGCTGAGTTGTTCGCGGATAGTGGCGCGCCATTGCGCGCAGGCCTGCGTGCCACATACATCCAGCGGCACGTTCTCACACACCGGGCAGTACAGTTGTTTGGCAATGGCGTTGACTTCGTCGTCCGTGGGTTCGGTCTGCGCCGCGACGTAGCTGAGAGGAATGACGATCAGAACGAACGCCAGAACGCAGAGACGCAGCACCCCGGCGGTTGTCCCGTGGCGGAGAATCCCAAAGACATATCCGGGTGTCTCTGCGCCTTTGCGTCTGAGCATCTTCCTTGCGCCGGCCAGCGGCGCTAGACGGTGGGCGTCAAGAATAGTGTGCAACACGACCCTGGTCCGCCCCGGAAGCCGCCGGCAATGGCCGCGCAGTCCGCACCGAGGCGTGATACTCACGCCGGTCCGGCCAGGCCGCCACCAGTGTACCAAGGATGAACACGAAGCCGCCGGCCCATAGCCAGTTCACCAGTGGATTGAGGAATATCTTGAAAGTAGCTCCTGTGGCGGCGACCGGCTCCCAACCTACCAGCAGCACGTAGAAGTCCTCTTGAATGGTGCTGCGCACGCCCGGTATCGTCATCGGCTGCCCGCTGTCCACATAGAAGTCGCGCCGAGGATACAGGCGGTCCACAAGCGCGCCATCGCGATAGACGCTCACCGCCGCGCGCGTCACGAGCCGCCCATCGTCCGTGGGAAACTCAGCCAGCGAGTCGTAGACCATTACGTAGTCGCCAATGGTAAGTTGTTCGCCGTATGCCAGCGTGCCTTGCGTTTCAGTCTGAAACTGCTCGATGCCGAGAATGCCCATCGCCATGAAGACCACGCCCAGATGGACCAGATAGCCGCCATAACGGCGTCGGTTGCGCGCGGCCAGGTTCCAGAGCGCGGCCGGGAAACTATCGCCGGTGGAACGCCGGCGGGCGGCCGCGCCGCGATAGAACTCATACAGCGTCACAGCGGCGACGAACGCGGCCAGCCACAACCCAATCAGCGCCGCCACGTGTGATACACCGGACGCGAACGCCGCGACCGGCGCGAGCAGCGAGATTAAGGTCGGCTTCCATAGGGCGTTCCCGAGGCGTTTCGCAGTGGTAACCCGCCAGGCTGCGAGCGGCGCCACACCCATCAGCAGCAACAGGCCGGCGAACTGTGGCCCGGTCGTACGCTCGTAGAATGGGGGGCCCACTGTGACTTTTTGCCCGGTAACCAACTCTGAAATGAGCGGGTAGATCACGCCCCAGAAACACGCGACCAGGATGCCCATGAAAAGCAGATTATTGAGCAGGAACAGACCCTCACGCGAGAGCCAGTTGTCGAGCCGGTGCTCGCTGGCCAGCCGGTCCCAGCGCCGAAAGAGCATCGCGAGCGACGTAATGAACGTGATGGCGATAAACCCGAAGAAGAGCGGTCCGATGGCGCTTTGCGCAAACGCGTGTACGGATGAAAGCACACCCGAACGAGTCAGGAATGTGCCGAAGATAACCAGTGCATAGGTCAGAATGATCAAGATCATGTTCCAGCGCTTAAACATGCCGCGCTTTTCCTGAATCATGACCGAGTGCAAGAAGGCTGTTCCAGTCAGCCACGGCATAAAAGCCGCAATCTCGACCGGGTCCCAACCCCAGTAGCCGCCCCAGCCGAGCACATCGTACGCCCAGCGCCCGCCGAGCAACAGGCCGAGGGAGAGGAACAACCAGGCCACGAGTGTCCAGCGCCGCGTGATCCTGATCCAGGCGTCGTCCTTGCGCCCCACGACCAGCGCGGCGATGGCGAAGCTGAATGGGACGACAAAGCCGACGAAGCCCAGGTAGAGCATGGGTGGATGAATGATCATGCCCGGATGGCGCAGCAACGGATTCAGGCCACGCCCGTCAGCCGGCGCAAACGGAGTTGTCCCCGCCGGTTGCAGCACGCCGGTTGTGAGCTCCCCAAACCGGTCGGCCCAGATCCGTGCGAACGGGTTTTCGACGAACACGGCCAGCGATACGAAAAACGCCACCGTGATCATGCAGGCCGCGATCACATACGGCTGCATGTCGCGCTCGCGCGTCCAATCACGCAACATGACAAGCCCCGTGAAGGTGGACATGAGCCACGACCAAAATAACAGACTGCCGGCCTGTCCACCCCACAGCGCAGTGACTTTTAAGTACCACGGCATGGCGTGGCTTGTGACCCCCGCAACATATTCGATGGAGAAATTCTCGGCGACGAGTTGATTGATGAGAGCGAGGCACGCCAGCGAAAGCAGCGGCCAGACGGCGATGGCCGCCCGCCGCGCCGATTCTGTCCACTGCGGACGGCGCTGGGTCGCGCCATACACGGCCGCTGCAGCTGCAAAGAGTGCGGTCGCGAGCGAAAGCACCATCGCACTGAAACCAAGGTTGGCGATCAAAGGGATCTCCTCAGGGGAGGAATGTAAACGCTGCAGACTGGAGAGGGGAGATCAGGCCGGCCGCCCCCGTATCTCCGGTATCCATTTTCTGAGTTCTAATTGGCCGTTTGGCCCGGGATTTCGTCTTCGTAGCGCGTGGGGCACTTGAGCAGCAACGTGTCCGCATAGAAAACCCCGTCCTCGCCGATATGCCCATCCATAATAGCCTGCGCTTCGTGCTGCAACAGGTCCGGCTTGGGCCCGACGTACAACACCTGCAAGGTGGGCGCAGCGGGGTCGCTTACTACACGATGCAGCACGGCGGCAAGCCCGCCCTGCGCATCGATTTCGCTCTGGTCGCCCGGCATATTCACGGCGGTGAAACGCAATTCCAGCGAGTTTGCGTCATACGTAATCGTGTCTCCGATAACGGCGCCGGAAATGCGAACGTTCTCGCCGACAGCAGCCGCACCCTGCGCTTGCAGTTCTTCGATTGTATAGAAGAACTGACTCGTGCTGGTCGTCGTGCTGGCGATGAGATACACAATTGCCGCCACGATGAGCAGCCCGCCGACAAGGAATTTACTTCGCTTAGGACTTGCAGTTGGCACTGCAACAGACGCTGAACTCAAGACTTCCTCCTAAATCCACCGGATGTCGTAATTCTACACCGAATGAGTGGGATTACACCCATGCTGTTTGTCACGCCCCTTTCGTGAATTACAGCACAATCTACCCGACCCCACTCTGATTTTCACGGCGATTGTATCATTACATCCCCACCGCTGGGGGCAAAATGCGCGCGGAGTGAGTCCGAGGCATGAGCATAGTAAGCCGAGGAGGAGCCGGGG
>JBHHUI010000461.1:0-3383 GCA_046753805.1 Anaerolineales bacterium | reverse complement strand
GCGGGCGGCGACGGGGATCGTACTGATTGCCCTGGGGCTGGCGAACTACCGCCGGAGCCGGGCCGAACCCGGATACTGGAACAACCTGCGCCCGCGCCTGCAGCGCTGGCAATGGCTGCTGCTGGCGCTCATTGGCCTGGTCTATCTGACTCCGGCCTTCCTGATCAACGTGCCGTTCGACACCGACGCGCAGGGTTTTGGCCTGCTGCTCGTCACTGTGAGGCTGAGCGGCTCGATCACGACTCTGGCGCCTTTCCAGCCCGATGTGGGCTGGTTCTACTCGCCGGGCTACTTCCTGTTCGGCGCGCAACTATCCGACCTGACGGGCGCGCCCGCCGACGACGTGATGCTCGGCCTGTCGCATCTGCTGGCGCTCGGCGTGATTGCCGGCATTGGCGCGCTCGGCAAGCGCCTGGGTGACTCGGCCCACGGCTGGTGGGCGACGACAGCGGCGGCGGGGGGCTTTGCGCTGTTCACGACGCTCATGGACTCAGCCTATACGAACGTGTTCGGGCTGTGGTTGACCGCGACCTTCCTCTGGCTGCTGGTACACGCCCTCGAAGACGACCGCCGCCTGAATGTATTGTTGGCCGGGCTGGCGCTGGCGAGTATCGTGCTCGGGCATCCCGATAGCATTATCCACCTGTTGATGGCCTACCTTCTGTTTTACGGAACCGCATGGTTCATGCGCCCGCGCCCGACGCGGGTGCAGTACCTGCGGCTGGGGGTCATTATTCCGCTGCTCGGCATTCTCATTTGCCTGCCCTGGCTGCTGCGCACGCTGCCGCTCGTCTCGCAGATCGAAGTGCACGAACGCCAGCACCCGCAGTTCGGACACCTCTATTGGCTGTTCGATATCAACGGGCGCTGGGTGCCGCTGCTGGCGCTGGTGGGCATCTGGTGGGCGGTGCGGAAGCGCCACCTGCTGGACATCTGGTCGCTGACCTGGCTGCCGCCGATCATCGAAGTATCGAGTCTGGGCACGCTCGATGCGCTCTCACGGCGCACGGCGCTCGACCCGATGCAGATTTTCTATCCCTATGGCGTGGCCTGGCATGCCACGATTATCCCACTTGCATTGCTGGCAGCGCGCGCCCTGACGCCACTCAGCGAGTGGCTGGCGCGCTTCCGCTGGTCAAGGCCGCTCCGCACCGGCGGTCTCGCGCTGGCGCTATTGGCCGCGCTTGCGGGTGTGCTGCTCCACCAGCTGATCGTCGCCGCTGTTCGGGGCAGCGTACGGATTACCGGGGCGGTCGCCTCGCCGGCCGACGAAGCCGTCTACGCATGGCTGCGCGCCAACACGCCGGCCGACGCGCGTCTGCTGAACTATCCGGGACGCTACGAAGGCCAGTGGGCGCCGGTGCTGGCGGAGCGGGACGCCGTGTACGTACGCGACCAACTGTTCTATGTCGGCGCCAGGGCGTTACGCGCCGAGCAGGCAGCCGTGGCGCAGGCGTACCTTGACCCGGCCTCGCCCGACGCGTACGATCAATTGCGAGCGAGCGGGATCGATTACGTGGTCGTGCCACAAGCCCTGAACCGCCCGGGCCTGTGGGAAAATCAACTGCGCTGGCGGCCGCCGGCGCTGGTTGCGCAGCACTCGTCATTTGAGGCTGCCTCGTATCTGGAGCTACTTGTCGATATCGACGGCGCGCAGGTGTGGCAAGTGAAGGAAGAATAGCAGTTTGCGCATTCTCCACATCATTCCGTATTTCTACCCGGCCTGGGCTTACGGCGGCACGTGCCGCGCGGCCTGGGAGTTGGCGCGCGCGCTGGCGCGCAAAGGACAGGATGTCATCGTCTACACCACGGACGCGCTTGATTCGCAATCGCGCGCGCGGCCAACCTACGAGATTGTCGACGGGGTGGAGATCCATCGCGTGCCGAACGTGAGCAACCACCTGGCCTGGAATCGCATCTTCCTGCCGCTGGGGTTCGGCCGGCGCGTGCGGCCGGCGTTGGAGCAAGCGGACGTGGCTCACCTGCACGAATTCCGTTCCTACCAGAACGCTGTCGCGCTGCCCATCATGGAACGGCTCCGCGTGCCGTTCGTGTTGACGGCGCAGGGCGGCCTGCCACGGATCATGGGGCGCTATGCACTCAAAGCCGTCTACGATCGCTTCGTCGGCCAGCGCATTTTGAAACACGCCGCGCGATTGCACGCACTGAACGAATTGGAACATAAGCAGTCGATTGAATTGGGTGTAGAGCCGGAGCGCATTGCCATCCTCCCAAACGGGGTGGATTTGGATGAATACCGCGAGTTGCCGCCGGTGAATGGGTTCCGGGAGCGATTTCACATCCCGCCCGGCGTTCCGATCGTGCTCTTCCTGGCGCGCGTGAACAAAATTAAGGGCGTAGGTTTTCTGGTCTCCAGTTTCGACGAGGTGCGCAAGGAGTTGCCGGAATCCATGCTGGTGATCGTCGGCCCGGACGACGGCTACCTGTCGGAAGTGAAACGGCAGGTACACCTGCTGGGTATTGACGACCGCGTGCGCTTTACCGGTTACCTCGACGGCGCGGACAAACTCGAAGCTTACCAGGCAGCGAGCGTCTATGTTTTGCCCTCAGCCTACGAAATGTTTGCCATCACCCTGCTTGAGTCGCTGGCCTGCGGCACGCCCATCATCGCTACTGATCGTGTGGGGCTGGCTAATTTCGTGCACCAGAACGACCTGGGTTCAATCGTTACCTATGGCGACGTGGAGGGACTAAAAAACGAAATCCTGCGTATTTTGCGTCGGCCGGAGGATGTGCAGCAACGCGCGGTGTATGGTCGCCAATATGTGCTGGACAACTTCGGTTGGGAAAGCATCGCCGAGACCTGGCTGGAAGTGTACGAGGCCAGCATTACGGGCCGACGAGACCGTGCGACGGTGCTCGCCAGCTAGCCGCTGCTGACTGATATGTGCGGAATTTGCGGAATCCTCCAACTTGACAACGGCGCGCCTGTCTCGTCCGAATTGCTCGCTCGCATGCGTGACCGCATCGCGCATCGCGGCCCGGACGATGCCGGCAGCCATGTGTCGCCGGACGGTCGGGTAGGGTTGGCCAACCGTCGCCTGTCCATCATCGACCTGTCCGCCGCCGGGCATCAGCCGATGTGCAACGAGGATGGGTTGGTCTGGATCGCCTACAACGGCGAGACGTACAACTTCGCCACACTGCGCCGCGACCTGGGAGCGCGTGGGCATGCCTTTCGCTCGCATACGGATACGGAAGTCATTGTCCATCTGTACGAAGAATACGGCCCGGATTGCGTCCATCACATGCGCGGTATGTTTGCGTTTGCCATTTGGGATGAGCGTCGACAGCGGCTGTTTCTGGCGCGCGACCGGCTGGGCGTCAAACCGCTGTACTACGCGCGTGTGGAGGGCGCCTTC
>JBHHUI010000460.1:0-3383 GCA_046753805.1 Anaerolineales bacterium | reverse complement strand
CGACGCGACGCGTCATGGGCGGTTGCGTACCGCGCTGCGAGCTGCGGAGGGCTGACACATGGACCGACCTGACGTGACACGCCGGTCGTTCTTGGGCCGACTGCTGGCAGGCACACTCCTGACCGGCTTGGCCGGCGTCGCCAGCGCCGTTGTGGCTTACCTGTTTCCACCAAGCGAGGTCCGGTCTGCTCTCGGACCACAGCGAGTCAGAGTGGGCAAGGCTGAAGACCTTCTCATCGGTGGCGGAAAGCTCGTCTTGGTGGACGAGGAACCCGTCTGGGTGGTTCACCTGCTCAGCGGTTTCTCCGCTATGTAGGCACTCTGTACTCATAAGGGCTGTCTCATCAAGTGGGAGGAGAAGAGAGAACTTTTTAGCTGTCCCTGCCACGACGGGCATTTCGACGAACGCGGTAACGCTGTGTCCGGGCTGCTGCTTCGACCTCTGACGCGGTTCCGCGCCGCCCTTGCCAACGGTGATGTGTATGTCTCCCGCGCCTAACACTTAACACTTCGCGTTTTGGAAAGGCCGAGCCGCACGAAGCGGTAGCGAGTGATTGATCCGCCTGCCGGCGAGCGCCTATCCAGAACGCGGTTGAACTAAGCCGCGGTTGGAGCCGAGGCGGTCGGTGCAGGGCGGCGAGGGTTGGTGAGGGGGTATGGGGGAAATTGGCCGAGACGCGAGGCCGACGCGACAGCGATGTGGCTCATGAGTTCGTCGAGATAGCGGGAATCGTGGGGTGGTTTGTTGATTTCGCGGCGCGTGGTCAGTGTGGCGGCGACAAGCTGAGGCGGCCCGTCGCGGTCGCACGCAATGAGATCGCACCACGGCGACTTCGCCGGTGGCGGTGTGTGAGAGGCTCTCGCTGGTCGAATTGATTGCATGGAATCAGCTCGCGCTCTTGCGCGTATCGACTTCGCTAGGTGTCGGGCGGCGGGATCTGCTCCAGACGCAGGCCCCGTTTGATGATCGGAAGGAGCTTTCCGCCGCAGTGTGGACATTTTGGTGCGGTGCGGTCAGTGGCGCTGCGGCCGCTGCCTGCATCGGCGCCGTCGTCTTTCTCAGCGCAGTGAGTGACGCCGCGGCGCTCGGCCGTGTCGTCACCGGTGGCCGGCGCACAGGCTGCGCCGCGTGCGCTTTGCTCGGTTGGTGGACCGAGGAGTTCCTGGGCCCGAACCAGGCGCGTGTTGACGTTACCCGGTGCGAGCAGGCCGTAGTGGCGAATTTTGAAGAACTGGCGTGGCAGGACGTGGAGGAGAAATCGGCGGATGAACTCCTCGGGTGCGAGCGAGCAGGTCTTCTCGCCGCGGGTGCGGAAGACGATCTTGTCCTCGGAGATCGACACCAGGCGCGAAGACGAAATACCGACCCGATGGGTGTAGCGGCCGAGATAGTTCACGATCTGCATGGGGCCACCGAAGGGCCTCTTGGCGTAGACGACCCAATTGTGCTTTTTCGTCTCGCGCACGAGATTGCGGGACTCATCTTCGGTGAGATCGATCTTTCCCGCTTTCCATAGCTCGATGAACCCGTCGAGGAACTTGCCGCGGAATACTCTGGAGAGGGCGGTGACGGGGAACAGGAACTGGTCGTCGGCAACGCCGATCCATTTGCCGGCGTCGAAGCTGAGCCCTCCGCCGGTGACGATGGCGTGCAGGTGGGGATGGAAGAGGAGCTGGCGAGTCCAGGTGTGGAGCACGAGCGTGAACCCCAGCTGCGCACCGAGTCGCTCGGGGTCGGCGGCGAAGGCGTGCAGGGTTTTGGCCGCCGAGCCGAACAGCAGATCGAGCAGAATGCGGCGGTGTGCAAAGACCACGGTTCGCAGGATCGCCGGCAAGGTGAAGACGAGGTGGAAGTAGGGAGTGTTGAGCAGGCGGCGCTGTCGTTGCTCAATCCAGCGATACTGCGCCGGTCCCTGACAGGTGGGACAATGTCGGTTCAGGCACGAGTTGTAGAGGGGGACATCGCGGCCGCAGTCCTGGCAGCGGTACAGATGTCCTCCGAGGGCGGCGGTGCGGCAGCGTTCGAGATCACGCAGGACCCGCGCCGCTTCGGCGCCAAGACAATGTTTTTCCCGGTACGCCGCGGCAAAGCGTCGGAAGACTTGCGCAATCTCGGTCTTCGCACCCGTGTTCGGGTGCACGTGCATCAAGGTTTGATCTGTGAGACAATCGCGTCCAGCGGCGACTTCGTTTTCGCAATGGCCGCCGTGCTCACGTGCACGTAGCGCACGGTGGTGCGGATGTTCGCGTGTCCGAGCAGGACCTGGATCACTCGCAGGTCCGTGCCCGACTCCAGACCGTGGGTGGCAAAGGCATGGCGCAAAGTGTGCGGCGTGATCCGTTTACAGACGCCGCTGCGCCCAAGCGCCATGCGCAGTGCGGTCTGAACACCTTCGACGGGAACGGGCCTGCCGGGGACCTTGCCCTGGAACAGGTAGGGTTGCGGCGGTCGAAGTTGGCGGTAGTAGCTGCGCAGGGCGTCGAGCAGCACGGGGCTGAGCATCGCGTAGCGATCCCGCCCGCCCTTGCCATTGCGCACGATGATCACCATGCGCTTGGAGTCGATGTCGCCCACGCAGAGGTGGCAGGCCTCGCTGACCCGCAGCCCGGCTCCGTAGGCGCAGAACAGCAGCGTGCGGTAGACGGGCGACTTCAATTCCGACAGGACGGCCGCCACCTCCGATGGGCTCGGGATGTCAAGCAGCTTCAGCGGCACCTTCGGAAACCTCACGTTGGCGACCACGTCCGGGCGATCGAGTGTAGCGTTATACAGGAACTTGATCGCCGCGATGTGGATCTTCATGTTCGAGGGACTGAAATGCAGATCCTCGACCAGGTGCAGCAGATACCCGCGTACGTCCTCGGCGTTCAATCGCTCCGGCGACCTCCGGTAGTACGCGACGAAGTGAGCCGCACAGCGCAAGTACTCGGCTCGCGTCACCTCCGACATTCCGCGCAATCGCAAATCACCGTCCATCCGGTCTCGAAGTTGGCCCATGGAACACCTCCTTTGTGTGATGACCGGCCCGGGGAATTCCGGCCGGCGAGGTGCCAGGGTGGCGCGAATCAACGATCCGCGCACGGGTTGGCGAAACACGCCGCGCGGGAGTACAACTCCGCCGACAACGTCTGCGTCAGGGTACCTCGCAACGAGGCGACGGTGGGAACTTCAAGTGCTACGAATTCAATCCAACAGCTGCCGCGAAGCGGCTTAGTTCAACATGGGCATAGAGCCGACGCCGAAGGGCGGCGCGGCTCGAACGGGTGAGCGTGAGCTTGGATCGCGAGGGCTACAGCGCAAGATCTGATCGCGGAGATCGACAAAGGGGGTCGCGTCTTCCGACTTGGCGCAGGAAGTATCGCAGATGCGCGAAGAGCGCTGG
>JBHHUI010000459.1:0-3384 GCA_046753805.1 Anaerolineales bacterium | reverse complement strand
CTGCCCGCACAGGTGCACGTGATTGTCCCGCGTACGACCTCGCGGCGAAAGCCTGGTCTACGTCTGCACACAAACAAACTCGCGCCGGAGGACGTGACAAAGCGGGAGGGCTTGCGGATCACGACAGCCGCGCGGACGATCCTCGATGTGACAGCGGCGGGTCTATCTGAGGAACACGTGCGCGCCGCCGTCGCGGAAGCACTGCGTCGCGGGCTTGTCACGTCGGCCGGACTTCTTCGTCAGGCGGACAGACGCAGCCAGCGCGTAGCGGGCACAATCCGGCGCATGATCGAGTCGGGCGCAGAAGAATGAGGTATCAAACAGGCGCTGCCTTCCGCCGCGCGCTGGAAGACCGCCTGCGGACTCAAAGTCGCGTAGCGGGTGAATCGCTCGTGCGGTTGCGCAAGATGGTCGCCTTTGAGCGACTGCTCGCACGCATGCTGGCAACGCAACCCGGTGCTTGGGTACTCAAGGGCGGACTGGCGTTGCAGCTCCGCCTGGGAAAGCGCGCCCGCACAACAAAGGACATGGACGTCCTGCTGGCCAGGCCACGGCCGGATCTGCACGCACTGCTTATCGAGGCAGCAACCCAGGACCTGGGCGACTGGTTCGAGTTCCAAGTCGAGCGCCCCACACGGCGCTTGCCGCCGGAGTTCGGGGGGCAGCGCTTCCATGCGGAATGCATCCTGGATGGCCGCCGCTTCGAGCGCTTTCAACTGGACGTCGGCGTAGACGATCGGCTCGTCGAACCGGTCGAGGAACTCACCATGCCGGGCTTGCTTACGTTCGCAGGCCTCGATCCCACCATAGCGCCGTGCTATCCACTTGTGCAGCAGATCGCCGAGAAACTCCATGCATACACACTGCCGCGCGTATCCGGCGAGAGTTCACGCGTCAAGGACTTGGTGGACATACTACTCCTGGCCGAGATGTACGAATACGAGGGCGCGACCCTGCGGCGCGCAATTCAGGCGACGTTCGAAGCACGCGGCACGCACCCGCTGCCAGCGCACCTTCCCGAGCCGCCCGGAACCTGGGCGCCCCCATTTCGCAAGCTGGCGGACGAGGTAGGCCTGGAACAACGCGATTTAACTGACGCTGGCCGAGCTGCCCACGCCTTCCTTGATGGAGTACTGGGCGGTGAAGCCATTACGATATGGAATCCTTCGGCCGGGCAATGGAACTGAGCACACAATCCAGTGCCAGGATGTGAGATAATTTGTTACACCTTCGCTGAACCCATCTTCAGTAACCGACCGGTCTTACTCATTTCCATCTTCTTCCTGAACTTCCATGCCAATCGACACCAACTCCCTCCGCCCCCGGTTCCCCGCGCTGCAACACGCCGATGACGAAAAGCCGCGCGTGGCTCTCGACAATCCCGGCGGCGCGCAGCCGCCCCAGCGCGTCCCGACCGTGTCGTTCACCATGGACGGGCGCACGCCGCGTGCAATCGCCGAGGCGCTCGCCCGTGAGAACATCTTCGTCTCGGCCTCGCACTACAACACGACCGGCGCATTAGACCGGCTGCTGGAGATCGTGGCCGGCGCGCGCTGAGTCGGCGGGGAGCACGATGCCAACCACAGACATCCTCATCATCGGCGGCGGCATCGTCGGCCTGGCCGCTGCGCTCCGCATCAGCGCGCGCCGGCCGGAAGCCTTGATCACCATCGTGGAGAAGGAGCGGCAATTGGCCGCGCACCAGACCGGCCACAACTCCGGCGTGCTGCACTCGGGCATTTATTACAAGCCGGGCTCGCTGAAAGCGAGCAACTGCCGCGCGGGCAAGCAGGCGATGGAAGCGTTCTGCGCCGCCGAAGGAATCCCGTTTGACGTTTGCGGCAAAGTGATCGTCGCCGTCGACGAGGCGGAACTGCCCGCCCTGCAAGCAATTTACGAGCGCGGTCAGGCGAACGGCGTGCGCTGCGAGATCATCGGCCCCGCGCGGCTGCGCGAGCTGGAACCGCACGCAGCCGGCGTGCAGGCCATTCACGTGCCGGAGGCCGGCATTGTGGATTACCGGCAGGTCTGCGAGCGGATGGCCGCCCGCTTGCGAGCGCGCGGTCATAGGTTTGTGCTCGGCGCGCGGGTCACGGATATTCACGAATCTGATACGGGCGTCATCGTCGGGACAGCGAGCGGTGAGTATGCTGCCCGACGCCTCATCAACTGCACGGGCCTGCATTCAGACCGCACGATGCGCCTGGCCGGGCAGGCCGCGCCCGACAAGATCGTGCCCTTTCGGGGCGAATATTACGAACTCAAGCCGCACGCCCGGTATCTCGTGCGCAACCTGATTTATCCCGTACCCGACCGGCGCTTCCCATTTCTGGGCGTGCACTTCACCCGCCTGATCGGCGGCGGCGTGGAATGCGGACCGAACGCCGTGCTCGCTTTTGCGCGCGAAGGCTACCGCAAGACGGACCTGAATCTGCGGGACCTGGCCGAGACCCTGACCTACCCGGGCTTTCTGCGCATGGCCGGCAGGTACTGGAAGATGGGTCTGGGGGAAATGTGGCGCTCGTTCAGCAAGCGCGCTTTTGTGAAGGCCCTACAGCGCTTGCTGCCGGAGATCACCGCCGATCAGTTGCAGGCCGCGCCCGCCGGCGTGCGGGCGCAGGCCGTCGCGCCGGACGGCAATATGCGCGACGATTTTGTCATCCGCGAGAGCCGGCGCGCCATCCATCTGATCAACGCCCCCTCTCCCGCCGCGACGGCTTCGCTCAGCATTGGCGAAGTTGTAGCCGACACACTCGCCGCTCAGTTGACAGGCGACTGACCTCCCGACATCGCCGGCATCAGCCGCACTTCGTCGCCGTCGGCCAGCGGCCGGTCGGGCGCGACCACCCGCCCGTTGACGGCCAGCAGCACATGCTCGTCGTCGGGCGACAGGTCGAGCGCCGCCAGCACGGCCGCCACGGTCGCGCCGGGTGACAGGTCGAGTTGCAATCGATCGAGCATGCCGTCCGGCGTCTCGCGCCGGAGCGTGGCGTGCAGCCGCACCGACACTACCAATTTTCGAATATCCCATCCAGTTCTTCGTCGGGCACGTCGAAAACGGCGTTCATCGGCGGCAACGCTTCGGTGGTCATCCACTCCGGTAGGCGGTCGTCGGCCGGGCCGAACCCGGCGGCCGCGTTGAATTCGCGTTCGAGCAGAACCGTTTCGCGCCCGAGCACCTGCAGCACATCGTCGCCGCAGTCCCAGCCATAGCGCGCATTAATCAGATCGCGCAGCGCGCCGGGTGCGGCGGCGAACCCAAAGCCGCCGAAGAGGCACGCGCCGACCGTATCGTAGCCCGCCATGTTGACCTGCGCGTCACGCGAGAGCTTGACCTGCCCCTGCGGGTCGAGGTGGTCCACTTTGGCGCGGATGGTCAGCCCG
>JBHHUI010000458.1:0-3387 GCA_046753805.1 Anaerolineales bacterium | reverse complement strand
TGCAGCTACATGGGTGTTGGGCCGCGCCGTGCTGGCCGACAGCCCGGTGATCCTCGGCATCTTTGTAGTGGTGTTCGGGCTGGCGCTCAACCCACTGCGACGTGGGCTGCAAGTGGCACTGGACGCAATATTCTTTCGCGGCACGCGCGCCTACCGGGAACGCATGCGGCGATTCGGACACGCCCTGACAGTCGTCGCCGACCTGCCACAGGTTTTGTCTGCGCTGTGCGATGAAATAGAGATAACTGTCCCCCCGGCGGCGATGCATGTATTCCTCCGCGACGTACCCGGCGCTGGTTTTGAGGCCGTCTCACATGATGGAAACGATGCGAGCGAAATTCGCTTCGACACGCATGACGCGCTCCCGGCAGCGCTGGCGTTGAACCCGGGGGCGCTCTATCTTGCCCCCGGACGGAACCTGCCAACCACGCTCTTAAAAGATCACAAGAAACTCTCCAGTTTGCAGGCGGTGGTGTTTATTCCGTTCCACGGCAATCGCGGGCTGGCCGGCTGGCTGGCGCTTGGTCCGCGCAGGTCCGGCGAACCGTACACGCGCGAGGCGCTTGGTTTTCTTGAAGCCATTGGAGGTCAGGCGGCGCTGGCAATTGAGCGCGCGCAGCTCTTTGAGGCGGAGCACGAGCAGCGCCAGTTGGCCGAAGCGCTCAGCGACACAGCGGCCGCCTTGACCAGCACGCTGGACTTTAACGAAGTGCTCGCGCGCATCCTGGAAAACGTTGGCCGCGTCGTGCCACACGACTCGGCCAACATTATGCTCATCGACGGCGACAATGCGCACATCGTCCGCAGCCAGTCCAACGGGCTACACCCACCGATACCGGAAGATTCGCCGCCGCTCCCGCTGGCGCAGTTCGGAACGTTACAGCAGATGATTGCCAACGGACAGCCGTTGCTCGTGGGAGACACACTTGCAGATGAAAACTGGAACGACATCCCCCAGACGGAATGGGTACACTCCTATGCGGGCGCGCCGATTCGCACGCACCAGGGCGTGATCGGATTCCTGAACCTGAACGGCGCCGAGCGCGAATTCTTTCCCCCAAGAACCGCCGACGCATTGCAAGCGTTTGCAGACCAGGCGGGCGTAGCGATTGAAAACGCCCGTCTGTTCGACGGCCTGCAGCGTTCCCACGTGGAGATCTCGGAAGCGTATGACGCCACGCTCGAAGGCTGGGTGCGCGCCCTCGACCTGCGCGACCACGAGACGGAAGGCCACACGCAGCGCGTGACGGAATTGACGCTGCAACTCGGCCGGGAGTTGGGCCTCGATGAAGCCGCGCTGCTGCACCTGCGCCGGGGCGCGCTGCTCCACGATATTGGCAAGATCGGCATTCCGGATTCCATCTTGCGCAAGCCCGGCCCGTTGACGGACGCGGAACGGGACCTCATGCGCCGCCACCCACAATACGCATACGACATGCTCAAACCCATCGTTTATTTGCGCCCCGCGCTTGATATTCCGTACTGCCACCACGAGAAATGGGATGGCAGCGGCTATCCGCGCCAGTTGAAACAGACTGCCATCCCACTCGCCGCGCGAGTATTTACAATCGTGGACGTTTGGGACGCGCTCTGCTCCGACCGGCCATACCGGCTGGGTTGGAAACCCGACCGGGTGCTGGCGTACATTGATTCCCTCGCGGGCGCCCATTTCGATCCGGATATCGTGGCCGTTTTCCACACAGTCGTTCCGAGACACGACAAAATATAGCGCCAGCTCCACACGCATCCGCGCAAGCCCGGATGCTACAATTCGCACCGTCACACGCCGCCCCACAGGGTTGGCCAAAGCTGAGACCACCGGATGACGTTCCCGACAGAGTTTCTACACAACTTGCCGCGCGAATTCCTCGGGGAAGTCCGCACCGACCCGTACAGCCGATTGCTGTATTCGACGGACGCCAGCATCTACCAGATCGAACCGCTGGCCGTGGTGTTCCCACACACGCGCGAGGATGTGCAAATGGTGGTGTCGGCCTGCGCCCGCGAGTGTGTGCCCATTCTGGCGCGCGGCGCCGGCAGCGCGCTGGCCGGACAGGCTGTGGGACGCGCGGTTGTGCTCGATTTTTCGCGCCACCTGAACCGGGTGCTCGAAGTGAACGCCGAAGAGCGCTGGGCGCGAGTCGAGCCGGGGGTGGTGTGCGACCTCCTGAACAACCACCTGCAGCCCTATGGCTTGCAGTACGGCACCGATCCGGCCTCCGCCAACCGCGCCACGCTGGGCGGCATCGTCGGCAACAATTCCACCGGCGCGCACTCGCTGCTCTATGGCATGACGGCCGACCACGTACTGGAGGCCGACGTCGTGCTCTCCGACGGCAGCACGGCGCGCTTTGCAGCGCAGCCGTACGACGCACCGCTGCCGGCCGGCGACTCGTTTGCAGCCCGCCTACACCGCGAGGTGGCCGACATTGCCGCCCACAACGCTGCTGCAATCCGCGCCTCGTACCCACGCACCTGGCGCAATTCCTCCGGCTATCGGCTCAACTACCTGCTGCCGGAGGGCGGCTATGTCGCCACCCGGCCCTCCGGCTGGCTGCAAGCGCAATATCCGGTCGTGAACGGTTTTAACCTGGCTCAACTCATGGCAGGTTCGGAAGGCACGCTCGCGGTGCTGAACGAAATCAAGGTAGACCTCGTGCCGCGCCCCCCGCGTACCGTACTCGGCATCCTACAATTCGACAGTATTGCGGCGGCGTGTGACGCGACCCCCACAATACTAGAAACCGAACCATCGGCAGTCGAATTGATCGACGATATGATCATCCGGCTCACACGCAATGTGCCGGCCTACAACCGAATGTTGACATTCGTGGAAGGCATTCCGGCGGCAGTCCTGATCGTGGAGTATTACGGCGCGACGGATGCCGAGCTGCTGGCGAAGCTGGATCGGCTGGAAGCGCGCATTGCCGGAATGGACTCATCGGCGCGCCCGGGCCGGGTTTCGCACGCCGTCAGCGCTGCCGAACAAGGGCGCGTGTGGGGCGTGCGCAAAGTCGGGCTGGGCCTGTTAATGTCCGTGAAGGGCGATGCAAAGCCGATCCCGTTCATCGAGGACGCAGCTGTGCCGGTGCAATCGCTGGGCGACTACGTGCGCGCGGTGGAAAGACTGTTCGCCGAACATGGCGTCAGCGCGGGTATTTATGCACACGCGTCGGCCGGCTGCCTTCACATCCGCCCACTGATCAATACCAAATCGCGCCCACAGATCGAGACGATGCATGCCATTGCCCGGAGCGTGCTGGAGTTGATGGCGAAGATGGGCGGCGCGATGACCGGCGAGCACGGCGACGGGCTGGCGCGCTCGGCTTTCAACAAGCCGCTTTTTGGCGAAGAGGTCTACCAGGCTTTCTGCGATGTCAAGCGCGC
>JBHHUI010000457.1:0-3393 GCA_046753805.1 Anaerolineales bacterium | reverse complement strand
AACGCATCTGATCTAGGGTCACCGTACTGCGCGCTGCCCAACTCGGCGTGGCCGCTGCTGGCCGCTGGCTTTGTGGAGACGGTATTTTGGAGTTCGAATGGTCATGGCAATGCTCCCGTTTCAGGCGGAAAGGGGTAGTACTACCCCTTTTGCAAGCGCCTTTGGGCCGCACTGCCGACCGTCGGCAGGTAATCTAAGACGTGATTTCGGCTGGATTTGCTGTAAGTGGGCGCGGCAGAATTCGAATCTGCGACCTCTGCCTCCGGAGGGCAGCGCTCTATCCAGCTGAGCTAAGCGTGCGCGCGTTCGCGAGACGGGGGTATAGCGCAAATCCACGCCCGGAAACAGCATTCGGGCCACCGGCATCCTATTGTATGGCGCGCTACGGTTCCCGGCCCGGAAAGGTGCTTGCCCACGGCGTCAGTTTGCGGTTGGATTGCGTAGCGGGTTGAAATAACAGGGGGAATATCGCTCTGGCAAGTCCTGGACTTGCCAAGTGAGTCGCTCACCGCGAGCTACTCCCAACGCAAGATCAGGGAGTTAGCTGGGGGAGTGTCAGTCTCGGCTGTCATTATCAGGACATGCTTGAATGGTATATCCTGATCCTGACATGCGAGGCGCAACGTGGGTGACCGAGCGACGCAGGTAGAGCGGCTCCGTCGCGTCATCGAGCGTCGCCGGGTTGCCGAGATGAAGGCTCTGCGGCGCGCATCGCCCGGCCGATCTCAGCGGAGCTTGTTTCGGGACTTGAGCCAGCTCGACTACCTGTCGAGCTACACGCATGCCGGTCGCTACTACACGCTGGCCAGTATCCCGGAGTTCGACGAGTACGGACTGTGGTTCTACAAAGCGGTCGGATTCTCGCGGATGGGCACGCTCAAGAAAGCCGTCGCCGAGTTGGTTGACACGTCGGCGGCCGGTTACCTGCACCGAGAGCTGGAACATCGGGTGCGCATTCGCGTCCACAACACCTTGCTCGACTTGGTGCGGGCCAAGCAGCTCGGACGAGCGTCTCTGGGACCGCGAAAAACGCTCTACGTGAGTGCCGATGCGAACCGAGCAGCGGCGCAACGCGATCGCCGTCGAGCCGAGCAAGTCAAGCCGTTGGCAGCGCCGATTGCAGCGCCGGTTATCGCTACCGAGACAGAGATCGCGATCTTGATCGAAGCGATCCACTCGGCCGACAAGTTGGCGTCCGCAGATGTCCTTGCCGACCGCCTCGGAGCGCGAGGCATCGTGGTCACGGCTGATCAGATCGAGCAGGTGTTATCGCATTACGGGATCGACGCAGAAAAAAAAACGCCGGCGTCTCGCTCGCGACGCTCACGTCGTTGAGAGAGCAAGCGCGCGGGGTGCAAAACCGAATCGCGAATCAGGTGCGCAGCCTGTCCGGCGTTGTCGTCGCAGCTACCGAACAGCCCGACGGCTGTCCCGTGTGTGGCGGTCCTATGCGCGTGCAGAAGACCCACCCCCACGGCGGCCACACGATCATGCACGGCGCGTTCGAGGTCAACGAGACCGTGCATGTGTGCAAGACAGGATGCCGGCATCCGTCCGGGCATCACGCTACCCGCCGTGCTGCGTCGGTCACCGAGCTGCTGCTGCCGCGCACTACCGTGGGCTACGACGTGATGGTGTTCGTTGGCACCCAGCGGTTCGTCGAACATCGCCAGCGCGAGGAGATCCGCACTGCGCTGAATGTCGAGCACGGCGTGTCGCTATCGAGCGGCACGATCAGTGAGCTGGCAGCTCGGTTTCCTGTCTATCTCCGGCGGCTGCACGAGGCCCACCGCTCCGAGCTACGCGCCGCGCTCGAGCGCGACGGAGGCTGGCCGCTTCACATCGATGCCAGCGGCGAACAAGGTCGTGGCGTGGTCCTGGTCGCGCGCACCGGGTGGCGCGGTTGGGTGCTCGATGCGTGGAAGATAGAGAGCGAACGGGCCGACGTGATCCGTCCGCATCTGCGCTCGGTCGTGGATGCGTTCGGCGCGCCATGTGCCATCATGCGCGACCTGGGGCGCGCCATGATTCCGGCCTGCAACGACCTGGTCGCCGAGCTGGAGCTCGCGATCCCGATCCTTGGTTGCCATCTTCACTTTCTGGCTGACGTGGGCACCGATCTTCTGGATCCCAGCCATGCGAAGTTGCGCGCGCTGTTCCGCAACGCCAAGGTTCGTCCCGCTCTTCGCGCTCTCGCCCGGGATCTCGGACGCAAGCTCGGAGCCGGCGTTGCTGCCGCGCGCGACGACTTCGAAACGTGGCAGAGCGAAACCTCGTACACGCTGCGCGCAGGCGACGCCGGCATCGCTACCGTGCGTGGCATGGCCCAGTGGGTGCTCGATTACACGGCCGATGCCACGTACCAGAGCTTCCCGTTCGACCGGCCGTACCTGGATTTCTACGACCGCTGCGTCAAGGCGCGACGCGCGACAGACGCGTTCTTGCGCACGCCGCCCCAAGACCGCCACGTCCGCAGGCCGCTCGAGCGGTTGTGTCGCATCCTCGACCCGGTCACCGCCGACGTGCCGTTCGTTCGGGTCGCCGACACACTCAGACGACGAGCCGCGCTGTTCGACGAGCTCCGTGATGCCCTCCGCCTGGTTCCCCGGACCGGAGGGCGCAACCAAGCTCCATCCGCTCATGCCATCCCCATGGACGACGCGATTGCCGAGCTTCAGGACATCCAGGCCCAAGTCGAGCAATTCACTGCATCGATCCGACAGCGGCGCCCTGCACGCGGGCCCGCCAAGGACACGCGCGAGGCCATCGACGTCGTTGTCAAGCACCTCGAAGTCCACGGCGATTCGCTGTGGGGCCATGTCATCTCGCTGCCCGACGATGTCGGCGGCGGCATCCGCTTGGTCGACCGCACCAACAACTCCCTCGAGGGATTCTTTCGCCGCATCAAACAGGGCGAACGTCGCCGCAGCGGCCGCAAGAGTCTCGCCCACGACTTCGAATCGCTGCCCGCCGAGGCCGCTTTGGTCCACAACCTCGCGTGTCCCGACTATGTCGACATCGTCTGCGGTTCCCTCGACCGTTTGCCCCGCGCATTCGCAGATGTGGATGCTACCGAGCGCCGGACCGCCCTCGCTACGCCGCCGTTCGACGCCGAAGAGTCGGCCGCCCCCGTCGTCGAGATCGTGACCACCTCATTGCCTGCCCCTGACCGGCGGCTGATCCGGACCAACGGCATGCAGCAGCGGATGGACGTCGCCGCCCGGAGCCGCGCACCCAGAATGCCCGCCCGGCGGTCGTCCGGAGCCTGAATTCCGGCCTGCCCAACCGCAGACTGACGCCGTGGCAGAAACTCCTTCATCCGTTCCTCATCCAGCACCTCCGCCAGGCGACTCGCCACGTTCGCATTGATGCGGAACAACACGTCACCGATAT
>JBHHUI010000456.1:0-3394 GCA_046753805.1 Anaerolineales bacterium | reverse complement strand
GCACCTCCACCTCGACAAAGTTTACCGTGCGAGATGCTCGACGAACAGTCGCTGCACGCCTATCACGGCGAGCGTACAGGCCAAGTGCGGAAGACGCGCACTGTTCTGGCAGCATCAATGACTCAGATCGATGCGCAGGTGGCGGCGTTTGACTCTCACATTGAAGCCGATACAATCCACAGGCTCAGCGGGCTTCTCCGCTATGAAAGGAACCCCATGACGAAAAACCAGAGTATCGTCGACAAACAGTCGACGTTTCTTTGGCCGAACCACCTGCTCTACTACAGCGAGCCGCTGCCGCTCGACCACGGCGACGGGATGTATGTCTGGGATGTAGACGGCAACCAGTACCTCGATTTCTTTGCGGGCATTCTCACGACCAGCGTCGGGCACAACAACATGCGCGTGCAGCAAGCGGCGCAGGCGCAAATGCGCAAGCTCACCCACAGTTCCACGCTGTACCCTAACGAACCGCACGTCAACCTTGCTGAGAAGCTGGCCGAGATCGCGCCGGGCGACCTACAGCAGTCGTATTTCACCAACTCGGGCACAGAGGCGAACGAAACCGCTGTGCAGCTAGCCCGCACGCACACCGGGGCGCAAGAGGTCATCGCGTTGCGCAACGGCTACAGTGGGCGCTCGGCAACCGCGACAAGCCTGACCGGCATGGCAAACTGGCGCGCCGGCCCCGCACAGATAGCCGGCGTCAAGCACGCGCTCAGCCCATACTGCTATCGCTGCCCGCTCAAGCTCACCTATCCTGAATGCGGCGTCGCGTGCGCTGAGGACATCGAAGACGTTATCAACACCACGACCTCCGGGCGTATCGCCGCGTTTATTGCCGAACCGGTCCTGGGTGTGGGCGGATTCATCACGCCGCCGCCGGAATACTTCAAGATAGCGGCTGAGATCATCCACCGCCACGGCGGGTTGTTTATCTGCGACGAAGTCCAAACAGGCCTGGGACGCACCGGCGATTATTGGTGGGGGATCGAGCGCTCAGGCGTCACGCCCGACATTATGACCATGGCCAAAGGAATCGCCAACGGGCTGCCCATGGGCAACACCATCACCACGGCCGACATCGCCGCGTCTACAGTTGGGCAGGGCCTCACCATCAGCACGTTCGGCGGCAACCCGGTCGTGTGCGCGTCAGCGCTCGCCACAATCGCCGTCATGGAAGAAGAAGCCGACGCGGCGCACGTCGCGTCAGTCGGCGCGCGCCTCCGCGCCGGTCTCGACGCGCTGCTGGAGAAGTACCCGCTGGTCGGCGATGTGCGCGGATATGGATTGATGCAGGGCGTCGAACTCGTGCTGGACCGCGAGACGAAAGAGCCGGCCGCCGCCGCCGTCAATGCCCTCTTCGAAGCGACGCGCCGGCGCGGCCTGCTCATCGGCAAGGGCGGCGTATATGGAAACGTACTGCGCATCGCCCCGCCCCTCGTCGCGACGGATGACCACGTCGACGAGGCGCTCGAAAAGCTCGAGCACGCACTCGCCGAAGTGCAGGAGAATTATTGAGACAAACAAATGACTGACGATGAGAAAAACAACACCCCACGCCCGAGCGCCGCTGCGAACATGGGCGTGAGTATCGCACTGGGTGCAGGAGTAGGCGCGGCCGCCGGCGCGCTCATCGGCGCATTTACGAGCGACGTCGGGTCGATGACGGCGGTCGGCGTTGCCCTCGGCGTGGGGATCGGAACGGCGCTGGGCGCAGCCGCAATCCAGCGCGACAAAGAACAACGCAAATGATGAGCGCGCGCACGCGAACTTTCACCTGGCAGGACCCAACCGAGACCGCTCGGCATTTGGCCGCCATGCGCAGGTTGGACGTGTTCCGGGCGATGCTGGCCGGGGAGATTCCCCCACCGCCCATCGCATGCCTGGTTGATATGGACATGACCGAGGCCGAGGAAGGCCGTGAGGAACTAAAATGCAAAACCATCGACTGAGCAACCTCTTTCGGCCATTCTCTAGGGGCGAGTGCGTGGCGCTCGCTGGCATCATGCTATTGGCCGGAGTGATCCGTTTCTGGGCAATCGCGAGCCTACCGCGAGGGTTGAATTTGGACGAAGCCTACAACGGCATCGTAATACTTGACTTGCTCAACGGCCGCCTACCTGCCATCCTCACAGCTCCGTGGTCGGCCCGAGAACCATTGATCTTCTATATCCAAGCATTTCCTGTCCGTCTATTTGGGCCAACGCCTGGCGCGATGCGAATTACCACCAGCGGTCTTAGCTGGTTGCTAGTGTTAAGCGTATACCTCCTCAATCGCAAAGTGTTCGGCGTGAGGATCTCGTTAGTCGCAGCCTTGATCATGGCGACGACTTTGTGGCCGGTCTATCATGGTCGGTTTGCCACCCGTCCTATCCTGCTTCCAGTTTTCGTGAGCCTGGCATTCCATGCATCGCTTGCGGCTTGGCATCGACGCCATTGGCGTTGGTGGCTGTTGAGCGGCGTGGCGTTTGGTGCAGTATCGTATACTTACACGTCCAGTCTGTTTATCGTCCCCTCATTGATCGCGCTCGTCGGGATGCTGGCCTGGTTTGATCGGGCTGGCTTACACGCGCGAAAATGGGGCATCCTCATCGCACTCGCGACGATGGCGCTCATAAGCCTGCCAATGATCATTGCCCGGATAAACCATCCATCGGCAGGGTTTGCGCGGAGCGCATCAGTTTCAGTCTTCTACCCGGGTCAAAACCTGCGCGATTCTTTGAAGACTATTTTCATACAAACGGGCTTGGTGCTGCGCATGTTCTTCATCAAGGGGGATATGGAACCGGGCAACAACATTCCGGGTCGGCCAGTGTTTGACATGTTCATGGCAATTCCATTCATTGTTGGGGGATGGTATTACGGTGTGCGACCGTTGCTCGTTCGAAAGATCAATCCGGTGTTGCTCTATTTCGTGATTTGGACTGGGATTTGGCTGCTCCCAACCTGGGCCTCGAAATCCCCTCCGCAATTTCTGCGCGCCAACGGCATCATGCTGTCATTATTCATCTTCCCAGCACTCGGCTTACTATCAATTCGCCAATGGTTGGAGATCCGGAGTGGCCGATTCTTGGCACATCTTCTTGTGTCCACTATGTTAGGAGCCAGTACTTTCATCACTGCGCGCGATTACCACAACTACCTGCAATCACCAGTCGCCTTTGACGCATACAGTGGTCACGAAACCGTACCAATCATCGCCACGAACAAGTTGACCCGATCGGGCTGGGTAGGAACGAATCTCGTGGCTTTGCCGGCCCCGGGGCTTGAGCGTATGCTTGCGGCCGATATTGACATCGGCGCCTTGCCACTACCCTACGCATACTACCTCACTCCTTGGTTTTTCGATCCTTACGAAATACATTCTTACGACATCAACACCCAGTCCAAC
>JBHHUI010000455.1:0-3398 GCA_046753805.1 Anaerolineales bacterium | reverse complement strand
CCTGCCGGACGAGGTGCGCGAGGAAATGAATTTCATCCTGGTCGAGACCATGGACGAGGCGCTACGCAGCGCGTTGCCCGGCCTGAAACCTCCCAAGACTCGCAAGCGAACCCGACGCGGCGCCGGCAAGCAGCCGGCGGGCGGCAAGAAACCAGACGTGGACGTGCACACGCGCGGCGGCAATCACCACGGTGACGCAAAGAAGGTGCGCGCATGACGACCTCCGCGACAACGGCGCCCCAACTGACAGCGCAACTGCGCCCGTGGCTGCCCGACCTGCAAGCCTTGCACGTACTGGAGGTCGGCTGCGCCACGGCGGACGAGGCCGGCGCGCTGCTCGAGTTGGGCGCGGTCACAGAATACGTCGGGGTTGACCTGGATGAGAGCGCCATTAAACGGGCGCGCGACCGCTGGCCGCAAGCCACCTTTCTGTGCGCGGATGCGGCGCGACTGCCCGCCCGTTATCACGGAGCGTTGGATGTGATTCTCATCCGCCGCCCCGACCTGCTGGCGCAGCCCAAACGCTGGCGGGAGGTGTTCGCAGCGCTCCCCACCCTGCTGCACGCGCAAGGGCGCGTCCTGGTCACACTCATCGGCAAAGGGGAGGCGCGGTTGGCGCGCGCCTGGTTGGCCGATGAGGGCTGCGAAGCCGTACACGTTGGAGCGCTCGACCTCCCCGACGAGCAGCGCCTGCTAGTGGCGGAAATCGCAAACGCCAGTGTCCCAATTCAACCCCCATTGAAGTTGATCCAGTTCGACGCGGGCGCAGACGAGGGTGCCTATTGCGATCCGCTCACAGGCGAGTGCTTTACTCCCGGCGTGGAGAACCTTGACGATGACGCCCGCGATTGAGATCACCTATTTCACCGACCCATATTGTTCGTGGTGTTGGGCGACCGAGCCCATGCTCTACCGGCTGCGCGAGACCTATCGCGAGCAAATCATGATGCGCTACGTGATGGGCGGCCTGGTGCGCGACATGTCCGATTTCTACGACAGCCTGAACGCCATCCGCACGACGGCCGAAGTCGCACCGCACTGGCGCATGGTAAGCGAACGCTCCGGCCAGCCGATTGACGAGCGACTGATGAACGACATCACCGACCCGCATTTCTCGACCTGGCCGGCATGCAGCGCGGTGAAAGCTGCGCAGTTACAGGGCGAGGCCATCGGCGAGGCCTACCTGCGCCGCATGCGCCGCGCAGCCCTGACCGAGCGCCAGATCGTCTCTGCCCCAGACGTGTTCAACACGCTGGCGCACGAAGCGCCCGGCCTGGATTTCGAACGCCTACAAGTCGATTTGACCGATGGATCGGCACAGCGCGCCTTCGAGGAAGACCTGGCGGAATGCCGCCAGTATGGCGTGAGCGGCTTCCCCACGCTGCTCTTCCGCCTCGAGGAGAAAGGCGTGATCGTCCATGGGCACCGGACATTCGAAACGTACCAGCGCGCGATGGAGCAGGTGTTAGGCGGCGAACAACTGGTCGAGTTCCCGCCGCGCGACGCGCTGACGCTGCTGGGCGATTACGGACCACTCACCACGCGCGAACTGGCCGAGGTGTACGCCCAACCGACGGCGGCGTTGCGCGCCGAGATGAAAAAACTGGAGGCCGAGGGACAAGCAGGTAGGTTGCCCGTACACGGCGGCGAGTTCTGGACGCTTCCGGGTCCCATCAAGGAGAACCCCAGGTAGAACATGAAGGAAACCCCCGTGCTCTTCGGCAATCTGGCGCTGCTGGGGCTAGCTGCATTTGTCGCGTACGTGCGGTTGGCGGTCTCCCCCTGTAACTACGCGAACGCCGCCAGCAGCTCCAGCCATAGATGAAAGTTGCGATCCAGTCTGACTATGGCGTAGCCGCTGCAGGATGAAACACACGCGAGGCGATGTGCGCTACATCACACGACGAACGAGGGAGATGATGTCAGCCGCAGCAAACGGCAAGAGAGCGGCCACGCTCGCCGGGAGGACCAGAGCCGGCTGCCCAAGGGCCTCGATCAGCCCCAGCAATGCAAGGCCCGCCGCCAGAGCAAACACAGGTTGCTTGCCGGAAAGTTGGAACTGATGTCGGTTGTAGCCATTGCTTGCAAGCACCGCCGCGACCGCAAGGGCCATCTGCCAGCCCCACGCCCCATGACCGAGCAGCGTCAGGCCAGCTATCAGGGACAGGCCGAACATCCATGTGACGCGGTTAATGTGCAAATGAAAACGCTGCACATCCGACGGCGTCGGTACTCCGTGTTGGCGGAGTACCGCTGGGGAGGCCACGGCCAGCAGCGGCAAGACGAGCCAGAGGCGCAACAATCGTCGCACGTGCGCGACCCGATTTTCCGCAATTCTGGTTCTGTCTTCCATGTCTCCTCCGGCTGCGCATACAAAATGCGGGCGGCCGCGAGTCTCCGCTCAGGAAGAGCCACTTGGCAGATGACGGGCGTGAAGGAACTACTGTACACCAGTCCGCATCTAAATACAAGATAAACAAGGTCTGATTTTAGGCGAGTCCAGTTTTGGGGGGTCTCGCCACACTCGAAAGGAGGCGATCTAGAGGTAGACAAGGAATAACCAAAAGGTAAGTTGCAGGCGCTTGAAACAGCGCGCGCAAGAATGCTCTGATCTCACTTTCTGAAGGAGACACACGAACATGGAAATCGCATTTCTGATCGGACGGATTATTCTGGGGGTGTACTACATCTTCATGGGTATCAACCACTTCATGCGGCTGGAGATGATGAGCGGCTACGCCGGCATGAAGGGTGTACCAGCCCCCAAACTGGCTGTGATCGGCTCTGGATTGCTCTTGCTGCTCGGCGGCTTGAGCATCCTGACTGGATTCCAGCCCGTCATCGGCGCGATCCTGATCGTCGTTTTCCTCGTCCCGGTTGCATTCATGATGCACAACTTCTGGGCCGTGGAGGACGAACAGGCTAAAATGGCCGAAATGACCAACTTCATGAAGAACCTGGCCCTGGCCGCCTCGGCGCTCATGTTCCTGCTCATCCCTGCCCCCTGGCCATTCGGCCTGGGCGGGTAACTCTTTGGCTCAAGACCTCGGAGGTCCGCAATGGCCTCCGAGGTCTGTTTAACCGAGACGCAAGCAGCTCCCCGGCTCCTGCCCCACCATCGGAATTCTGCACCAGTTTCATCGCGGCAGCCTCTGGCAGTTGCTGGTATCATGCCACCACGAGAGTAACCCATGAACACTCCCCAACCGAACGCCATTTCGCCGCATCGCATCCATCCACAGACCCAACCGGGTCATGTGCACCTCAACGTAGCGAATATCGAGCAGCAGGTGAAGTTTTACCAGCAGACCATCGGTTTGCGCCTGAACTGGCGCGAGGGAGCGAGCGTCGGGCTGGGGGTAGTGGACCAGGATTTGGTGCGCCTGACCGAAATCTCA
>JBHHUI010000454.1:0-3404 GCA_046753805.1 Anaerolineales bacterium | reverse complement strand
CGATTTCATCAAAACCACGTCGGCCGTCTCCACCGCCACGTCCGTGCCCGCGCCGGTGGTGATGATTTTTTCCATGTCGGGGATGCTGGTCTGTAGTGGACGGCCGTTGGCGATGTGGTGCAGGCAGCCAGCAAACCAAGCGCGAGGATCAGCAATCGTTTCATACCAGCCTCAGTGTAGCCTGTCGCCCAACGACCCGCCAGCGTCATGTTGCTCGCCGCCAATAGGCCATTTGGCGGGGGGCGCGGTTAGCTGCGAAACTATGCTGGAGAATGTAATACCTTGACTCGCATCTGCTGTGCGGCGGGCCGCTTCTACCTGTTCCGGCGTTGCCATCTTTTCAAGCGCCTGCCACTGCTGTTCGGCGCGCTCGCGTACGTTCGCCTCACAGCCAGGCCGGGTCAATGCCAAAGCCAGCGCCTCCAACGCCCAATCATAACAGGCCCGATTTGCCCACACCTGCGCCAGCGAGACCAGCGCCTCCAGCGCCAGCGGCTCGCTGTCTGCGTCCATCGCCAGGCGCAGCGCCTCAACCAAGTACGCCTCGGCCTGCTCTTCCTCCCCCTGAGTGATGGCCAGCCCTCCCAGCGCATTGAGGGCAATCGCCGTCCCCACGCGGTCGCCCATCTCCCGGCGCAGCGACAGGCTCTCCTCCAGAAAAGCCCGCGCTTCCTCAGGCATTCCCATATCGGTGCATACCTCACCTAGATTTCCCAAGGCGACGGCCGTCTCCCACGGCTCCCCTATTTCCCGGAACAGAGCCAGGCTTTTGGCGTACAGGCGGCGGGCCTCGGCAAATTGTTTCTGGCAGTAAGCCACAATCCCTAGATTCTGCAAAGCCCGCGCCTGGGCAGTTACATCGCCAACCTGCTGCGCCAGCGTCAAACTCTCCCGGCTCCAGCCATTGGCCCGCTCATACGCGCCGCGAATGCGGGCCAGGATGGCGCGATTGTTTAACACAGTGGCAACGCCCCAAAGCGCGCCTGCCGCCCGGTAGCCGGCCAAAGCAGCATCGTACCGTTTCACTGCCGCATGAAACGCGCCCCGGGTGCAGGCCAGGATGGCCAGGCCGTTTTGGGCAAAGGCGATGTCGCCTGGCGAGCCAGCGTCGCCCAGGCAGGCGAGCGATTCTTCTAATCCGGCGCGGGCTTCATCGTGCCGGCCCAGGTAAAACGCCAGCATTCCCCGCCGCGCCAGGATGCGGCCTAACAACACGTCCGATTTTTCTTGAGGCGGCTTTACCTGGTTCAGGGCTGAATCTAAGGCGTGTATGCCTTCTTGCAGAATGCCGCGCTTCATCACCCAACGGTAAAATGATTCCAGGGCGCGGGCTAACGCCGGGCGCAGGTTGAGGCAAGCGGCGCGGCGCCAGGCGGCGCGCACGTTGTCGCTTTCCCGGTTGATGGCCGCTAACGCCTCGGTGACGGCCGTGCTGTGCCAGCGATCCGCCTGAGCGTGCAGCAAATCGGTGAAAAAGATAGCATGACGCCGCTCGGCCGCCTGAGTTTCAGCTTCGGATGCGCGCAGACGCTCGCTGGCAAAGTGGCGCACCAACGGGTGCAAATCATACCGTTCCACATCCACCTGCCGCGCGAGTGATTTTTGCACCAGCGCCGCCAGCAACTGCGGCTGCGTTTGTGTCACCGCGCAGGCCGCCTCCACGCTGAAACCGCTTCGGAAAACGGCTAACTGCCGCATCACCCGCCGCTCTTCGGCCGTGAGCAGCCGCCAGGAGTAGAGCAGCGTCGCTTGCAGGCTGCGTTGGCGGGTGGGTGTATCTCGCCACATGCTGCGCAAGTGGGTCAGATTGTCCGCCAGCGAGCGTTCCAGCGTTTCCACATCGTCGAATCCCAGCGAGGAAGCGGCCAGCTCAATGGCCAGCGGATTGCCGGCCAATAAGGCGCACACGCGCGCCGCCGCCGCTGACGTGACGGCCGATTCGGAGAACAGGGGGTTCACCTGGCGGGCGTGCTGCACGAACAGGCGCACCGCATCCGCCTGGGTCTGGTCGCCAGTCTCTGACTCGACCGCCAATCCTTCCAGTGGGAACAGCCATTCACCTTGCAAGCGCAAAGCCGCCCGCGACGTGACGATTATCTTCACGCGCGGGGCGTGGGACAACAGTTGGCGCACGAGGCTGACGCCGGCCGTCAAATGTTCAAAGTTATCCAGCACCAACAGCATTTCTTTGGCCTGCAAATGATTGAGGAGCTGCTGCGCGGGACGGCCGTCTCGAAAGGATATGCCTAAGGCCGCCCCTATCGTCAGCGCCAGGTTTTCCTCCGGGGCTGCGCCGGCCAGAGGGACAAATGCCGCGCCGTTCAAGAAAGCGCGGCCGTGCTGGCGCGCCGCCTCCACAGCCAGACGAGTCTTGCCCACCCCGCCGAACCCCAAAATGGTGAGCAAACGGATCTCGTCGCTGCTCAACAGCGCGCTCAACCGGGCCATCTCCTCCGTCCGCCCTACAAACGAGGTGACGGACGACGGGAAATTCCGCAGCAGGATGCGGGGCATCGCCCGGATGCGTTCATACAGCGCGCGTGTCTCATCAGATGGAGGCATTTTGAATTCTTGCTGTAACACGGTGCGGCACGTCTGGTATTGGGCCAACGCTTCTTGCAGGTGGCCGCCGCGGGCCATCGCTTCCATCAATTGCCGGTGGGCTTCTTCCCGCCACGGTTCCAACGCCACTTGCTGCCAGGCGTACCGCCGGGCGCGCTGGTGTTCTCCCCGGTGGATGTATGCCTGGGCCAGATGGTACAAGGCATCCAGTAGGCGGCGGTGCAGCCGCTCCCGCCAAATGATGGCCCATTCTTCAAAGGCAGGACTGGCGTCCAAGGTAAAGCCATCGAGGAACGCTCCCTGGTACAAGGTTACGGCGCGTTCTAATCGGTCTAAACAGGCGGGACAGGCTGCCAGAATTTCGTGATCGTGTGCTTCCCATCTGTCTAATGAATGGGTGAATTGGCGCAAATCGAGCGTGTGGGGGCTTTGGGGGTTGAATTGTACCATCTGGGGGGAAATCAGCAGGAAGGGCACGGCCGTTTGCTCTTCAACGGATAGCGCCTGGCGCAGGCGGAACAATGTCTGGCGCAGGCTGTTGCGGGCGGCCCGGTCTGTTTTTTCCCCCCACAACAGGCTCATGAGCGCACTCCGAGAATGGGTGCGTTCCTGCTCCACCGCCAGATACGCCAGCAGCGCCGTCTCTTGCCGCGTGGGTAGGGTGATTTCACGGCCGTTTGCCCACCCCACTTTCGGCGTCCCCAACAATGAACAGGTCAAATGAGCCATCGCGCTTTTAGTAAGCGTCCAGAAATTAGTTCGTAGTAGCGACTTTAGTCGTCCAGACCGCTAAAGCGGTTACTACGAACAAAAAAGGGAAGTTATTTTTAGACGCTCACTTA
>JBHHUI010000453.1:0-3409 GCA_046753805.1 Anaerolineales bacterium | reverse complement strand
CAATTCTGCTGGACGGGCTGCCGGTGCGTTCATGCCTGACGCTGGCTGTACAGGCGAACGGCCACGAGATCACAACCGTGGGAGGGCTGGGCACACCCGAAGATTTGCACCCAATCCAGCATGCGTTCTGGGATGCCCACGGGCTGCAATGCGGGTTCTGTACGCCCGGCATCCTGATGACGCTCATTCCATTTCTGGAAGAAAATCCCGACCCAACGGAGGCGGAAATCCGTGCGGCCATCTCCGGCAATCTTTGTCGCTGCACAGGCTACCAGCACATCGTGGATGCGGTGAAGCTGGCGGCGGTAAGCGTGGAGCGTGGAGCACAGGACGCGGAGCGAGGAGCAAGGGATTGAAGGCGAAGCTCACTTGCTGATTTGTCTCCATGTCCACCTCCCTTCTCTCTCTCGCCTCCGCGCTCCGCTCGGGAAGTCTCCCGCTGACCGAATACCTTGCGCAGTTGGAGGCTCACTTCGACGCGCGCGAGCCGGAGGTGCTGGCGTTCGTACCCGAAGAAGGCCGGTTCGAACGGTTGCGCCGCGAGGCTGCCGCGCTGGAAGCGCAGCACCCCGATCCGGCAACGCGTCCGGCGCTGTTCGGGATTCCCATCGGCATCAAAGACATCTTTCACGTGGATGGTTTCACGACCCGCGCTGGTACGCGCGTTCCACCGGACCTTTTGCGGGGGCACGAATCGGAGGCAGTCGCCGCCCTCAAACATGCCGGCGCGCTCGTGCTGGGCAAGACGTTCACGACCGAGTTTGCGTACTTTGCGCCCGGCCCGACGCGCAACCCTCACAATCCTGCGCACACACCCGGCGGGTCGAGCAGCGGGTCGGCGGCGGCGGTGGCGGCCGGATTGAGTCCGCTGGCATTCGGCACGCAGACCATCGGCTCCATCACCCGTCCGGCGGCGTTCTGTGGGGTTGTCGGTTTCAAGCCCAGCTACGAACGCATCTCGCGCGCGGGTGTGATCCCGCTCTCGCCGTCGCTGGACCATGTCGGGTTCTTCGTTGCGCAGGCGGCGGGTGCGGCGCTGGTTGCGAGTTTGTTGTGCAAAGATTGGAGATCAGAGATTAACGATTCCCGAGCGGTGCTCGGAGTTCCAGAGGGACCCTACCAGTTGCGCGCGTACCCGGACGGCACGCCGCAGTACGAGCAAACAGTTAACCGGCTGGAAGCAGCCGGCTTCAGCGTCCAGCGCGTGCTGGCCATGCCGGATTTCGACGATATCTACGTGCGCCACAACCAAATTGTGGCCGCCGAAGCCGCGCAGGTGCATGCCGAGTGGTACGCGCGACACGCCGAGCTTTACCATCCGAAAACCGCCGAATTGATTGAGCGCGGCAAAGGCGTCTCCCCTGCCGAACTGGAAGAGGCGCTGGCGGGACGCGAAAAGCTACGCGCCGAGCTGACCGCGCTCATGGACGCGCACGGCATCGACCTGTGGATTTCGCCCTCCGCCCCGGGCGTTGCACCGGTCGGATTGGAGAGCACCGGCGACCCGGTAATGAACCTGCCGTGGACGTACAGCGGTCTGCCGACGCTCGGACTGCCGTCAGGACGCGACGAGTCCGGCCTGCCGTACGGCCTGCAACTGGCCGCGCGGTGGTACGCCGACGAGCAATTGTTCGCATGGGGCGCGCAGATTGAAGCAGCAATCGTATGACGACCCAATTTGAAATCCGCCCCGGCGCGTATTACGACTCGGTCGTGTTGATGCAGCTGCAAAAAGCGCTGGCCGAGCTGCCGGGCGTCGAGGACGCCGGCGTTGTCATGGCAACGCCCGCCAACAAAGACCTATTGCTCGACGGCGACTTGTTGCCGGAAACCGCGCGCGCTGCCAGCGCCGACGACCTCCTGATCGTCGTCCGTGGCGCGAGTGAGCAAGCCGCCGTGAACGCGCTTGGGCAGGTAGACGCGTTGCTGGCGCGGCGCCGCGCCACCGTTGCCCAGGAATTTCGCCCGCGCAGCCTGGCCTCGGCCGTCAAACAACTATCAGACGCGCACTGGGTGCTGGTTTCCGTGCCGGGCCGGTACGCGGCGGGCGTCGCCCGCGAGGCGCTTGACCTCGGCCGGCACGTTTTCTTGTACAGCGACAACGTCGATTTGAAGGACGAGATCGAGCTGAAACGGTCTGCCCGCGAGAAGGGCCTGCTCGTCATGGGGCCAGACTGCGGCACGGCCACGATCAACGGGATCGGGCTGGGCTTCGCCAACCGGGTGCGGCGCGGCCGAATCGGGCTGGTCGGCGCATCCGGCACGGGATTGCAGGCCATCATGGCGGGCATCCACAACCGGGGCGGCGGCGTCTCCCACGCCATCGGCACCGGCGGCCGCGATCTCCACGCGGAAGTCGGCGCGGTTACCGCGCTGCAGGGTCTCGATCTCCTTGCACGCGACGACGAGACGGACGTGATCGTGCTTGTGTCCAAGCCGCCTGCGCCCGAGGTTGCCGCCCGGCTGCTGGGCGCCGCGCAAGCGTGCGCCAAGCCGGTGGTGGTGCAGTTTGTCGGGTATGCGCCGCCGGGGCGCCGTATCGGGAATCTGCGCTTTGCAACCAGTCTGAATGAGGCGGCGGAACTGGCTGTAGCGAAAACAAGTAATGGGCGATTGGAAATTGATAACTACCAATTACCAATTTCCAATTACTATTTGCGCGGCCTCTTCTCCGGCGGCACGCTCGCCTATGAAGCCACGCTCGCGCTGGGGGCGCTTCTCTACCCATTGTATTCGAACACGCCGGTGCATCCTGCGCAGGCGTTGCCGGAGGAGCCCGGCGCGGCGCACACGATTCTGGACCTCGGCGCGGATGAATTTACCGTCGGGCGGTTGCATCCCATGATGGACAACGACCTGCGCGTCCGACGCATGCGGCAGGAGGCGGCGGATGCGCGTGTAGGGATGCTGCTATTGGATGTGGTACTCGGCGAGGGCGCGCACCCCGATCCGGCTGGCGAACTTGCTCCGGCCATTGCCGAATGCCGGGAAATTGCCGGGGAGCGGCTCGAGGTCGTGACCGTCGTCATCGGCACCGACGAGG
Source organism: Anaerolineales bacterium (assembly GCA_046753805.1). Taxonomy (GTDB): domain Bacteria; phylum Chloroflexota; class Anaerolineae; order Anaerolineales; family JBHHUI01; genus JBHHUI01. The sequence goes on along the minus strand of JBHHUI010000453.1, from coordinate 366 downwards.
ACCCGCAGGATTGCGCCGGTCAGGTCGAGCAGCTGCGCAACGCCGGCGCGCGCGTTTTCGAGAGCGTGAGCGCGGCCGTCGAGTACATTTCGGCGCGCTTTGCCGTGCCACCAGCTGGGTCACCCCCGGTCGCGCGCGAGGTTCTCACGACCCCGGTCGCCGCGATCAACGTCGGCGTCGAATCTTTTTACGAGAGCCTCAAGGGCCAGGGCGCGGCTGCCTTGCAAGTCGATTGGCGACCACCGGCGGGGGGGAACGAGAAGATGATGGACATTCTGGCGAGGATGAAACGGAGTTAGAGTTGGAGTTAGAGTTGGAGTGCATCCAGCAAGACCACTCTAACTCTAGCTCTCTACTCTACCTCCA
>JBHHUI010000452.1:0-3426 GCA_046753805.1 Anaerolineales bacterium | reverse complement strand
GCTGAGGGCCTCGCCACCGGCGCGTCGTTCGACCTGCCGCAGGAAATTCTGCACCGCGACCTGGACGATTTCATCCTCGTGAGCGATGACGAACTCAGGCAGGCGACAGTGCTCGCCATCGAGAAGACGCGCAACCTGGTCGAGCCGGCCGGGGCCGCCTCCCTCGCAGCGGCGCGTAAAATTCGCGACCGGTTGCAAGGCAAGCGCGTTGTTCTGATCATGAGCGGGGGCAACATCGCACGATCCCAATTGAAAAAATTACTAGCCGAATAGACTGCGAATCCCGCAGAACCCGGATTTGCTTCATGAGTTTTGCTCCGTGTTCGTCTGCGTTTTATTCCATCTGTACCGCGTACGATTGATCCCTTGACACCGGGCACTGCTCAGGCGAGACTCTGCGCATGCTCACCTTGCGGCAAGCGCTGCAGCTGCCTGAGTTCGCGAAGGCCCGTGTCGTGGCCGGCGCGGCCGGGCTGGATCAGTACATCCGGCGCGTTCATACTGTGGACATCCCGGACTCGAAATTTACCTGGGGACGCGGCGCGCTGCTGCTCACTGCGGGCTATGGGCTGAAAGACAGCCCCGAACGGCAGGCGGCGCTTGTGCCCACGCTCGTGGCGAACGGGCTGGTGGGCGTCGTGTTCTCCACCGGCTGGTACCACGAAGACGTTCCCGCAGCCATTGTCAGCGCCGGTGAGGCGCACAATTTTCCGGTTGTCGCGCTGCCGCCGGAGGTGGAATTCGTCGGTATTACAGAACGTCTGTACGTCGAAATTGTAAATTACCAGTTCGCCCTCAAAGAACGCGCCGCCGACATCCACAATCGGCTCACCGGTATCGTTCTGGAAGGCGGCGATCTTTCGGATGTGGCTGCGGCGCTGGCAGGCATCGTTGGCCGCTCCATCCTGATTGAGAGTCCCGATCACGAAGTGCTCGCCTCAGCCGAGATCGGCCCGATTGATGAGAACCGCCGCGCGACCATCGAGGCCGGACGAACCCCGGCGGAAAACGTGCAGCACCTTCAGGAGTGTGGCTTCTACCCCGCACTGCATGAAGAGATGCGCGCGATGCGGTTAAGCGCCATACCAGAGCTGGGTATGACCATGGAGCGCGTCGTTGCGCCCGTCAATGTCGGCCGCGAAATCTATGGATATGTCTGGATTGTGGCCGGCGAGCGGCCGCTGGACGATCTGGATGAACTGGCGCTCGGACACGCAGCGACCGTCGCCGCGCTCATCCTTGTAAAGGAGCAGGCGGTATACGAGGCGCAGCAAGCGCTGCGCGGAGATTTTCTGGCAGAGTTGCTGCGCATGGATGGCCCGCCGGACGACCGCGTGCGGGAACGTGGTCGCATGTTGGGGTATCACTTCGATCGGAGTCATCAGGCGCTCTTTGTGCGTGGGCCGGATGTGAACGGCGCGACGCAGAGCCGGTGGGCTGCGCGCCTCGACGGCTGGCTGCGCGGCCAGGGCGTCTGGGCGCTGGTGGTTCCGCGCGAAGAGGGGATCGCGGTTATCGTCGAGTCGCGGTCTGATGCAACCGGCGAGTCGCTGGCAGCAGCATTGGTCGCCGAGCACAAATTCGTGCTCGAACCCCACACCGTCGGTGTGAGCCGGATGCACGGACGCGAAGCACTTATCCGCGCTGCCTACCGGCAGGCGCGCGAAGCCGCGGCCATCGGCCGGCGCTTGGGCGGTGCGGAGAGAGTGTTGTGTTTCTGGAATTTGGGTTTGCTGCATTGGTTATATCACTTGCCACCCGACGTCGTATCCTCCAACCCGTACGTGTCGCAAGTGCAGGCGCTTTTCGAGCACGATGCGCGCCAGCGTGGGGACCTGCTCGATACGCTCGAAATGTACCTGGAGCATGGCGGCGCGCTGGCGGATGCGGCCGCCACCCTCAACGTCCATCGCAATACATTGCTGTATCGGTTGGGCCGGATTGAAGAAGTCGCCGGGGTTGATCTGCGTGATGCCTCGCAGCGCCATAACTTGTTTGCCGCGCTGAAAGCCTTCCGGCTTGGAAACGAACCGGACTAGTCGATTTTCTCTGACCACGCCGATAATTGAACTGCCCGATTTGTGCTTGAAGTACAATCCCGCTGCCCATTCGTCGTCAATTCGCCAGTAGATATTCCTATGTCGTTGGCCTATAATCGGTCAAGTTTGGTCGGGGGAGAGTATTTGATTCGTGTCAGTTGAGACCATTGCGGCCAACCCTCAAACGCGCCGGATCGTACTGCTCCAGAAACTGGGCGGCGTCCCGGACCGCATTAGCGCGATTATCGCTGTTGTGCCAGAGGCCGCGCACATATGGCGCCCGGCAGCGGAAGCCTGGAGTATCAGTCATACCGTCGCGCATCTTTCGGCCGCGCATGAACCATTTCAGCAACGCCTCATGCGAATCGCCAGCGAGGACAATCCGACTGTGCCGTACTTCGGGCCGGATACGGCGCGCCCGGACTTCACAAAGCCACTGCCCGAGTTAATGGTCGGCTTCCGCAAACAGCGCGCGGCGTTCCTTGCCTTCCTGGCTGAAGTTGCACCGGCAGTGTGGCGCAAGCCCGCCGTCCATGCCGTCTACGGGCCGACGACGTTCGCCCAACAGGTGCAGCTAATTAGCGACCACGATGCCGAGCACGTCGATCAAATTGGCGCTGTCGTGGCACGCTGGCAGGCGGCTCACGCATGACGGCGCAGGTCGCGTTCATGCCCTCTGGTCGACAGGGACCCGTGCCGGAAGGAACCACGCTGCTCGACGCCGCTCGTATGCTTGGGGTCGAAATCGAGTCAATCTGCGGCGGCAAGCAGACCTGCGGTAAGTGTCAGGTGATCATCGAGGAAGGTCGTTTCCCCAAACTTGATATCGATTCGGCCGCCGACCATGTAACGCCGATAGACGCCCGCGAGGCGCATTACGCGAAGACAAACCCGCTTGGCGGGCGGCGGCTGGCCTGTGCATGCGAGTTGCGCGCCGATGTGCTCATCACGGTTCCCGAAGAAAGTCAGGCCCGCAAGCAGATCATCGCCAAGGCTGCTACCGATCGCGTCATCGACGTGGAGCCGGCCGTCCGCCAGGTTTACGTGGAGGCCATTCCGGCCAGCCTGGACGATGCGCGCGGTGATTGGGAGCGCTTGCAGGCCGCCGTCGCCGAGCAATGGCAAATCCACGACCTGACGATTGACCCGCTGACGCTGCGGGATTTGCAACCCGCGCTGCAGGCGGGCAAGCAGGCGGTGACGCTCACCCTCTGGGAAGACCGCGAAGTGCTGCGGGTGGACGCCGGATATCGCGAAGGCATCTATGGCCTGGCCGTGGACGTCGGTTCAACCACGGTCGCCGCGCACCTGTGCGATCTGCGCACAGGCGCCGTCGTGACGACGCAATCCGCAATGAACCCACAGATGCGTTACGGTGAAGACCTCA